>NZ_JBNLYE010000355.1:0-3981 GCF_050172095.1 Bacillus sp. GMs2/2 | reverse complement strand
GTGGAAAGTTCATTAAATTTTGTAATGTACTAAGCATACAAAACATAATGAAAAAGACAGGGATGTATTGTAATTCATACGGCTTTTTTTTCTTACTCATTCTTTTCCGAATGATTATATGACATAATTCTGCTACTATAAAGCACCCTCCAATTAATACAAGACCAGAAGTCATCGTCATACATTCACCTGCCTTATATTTATTGTATCGCATAAATAATCATCGTTATATTTTCTTTACATACTCTTCATCTTCTGAAGCAAAACCAAAACTCTCTATGAAAGACTTCGCCTTTTCTGTTAATTTCTCTTGTAGCACTGTTATTTCTTTCACATTTCTTTGTTTCATCATTTCTTCAAATGTAAAATACGTATTTGTACCATAACCGTAACCTTGGTAATCAAAATGAATAATTAGCTGTGATAAAACAGCCCGTTCCTCTTGTACACTATAATCTATTACACCAATATATGTATCATCAACTTTCACACAGTACTGTACCTTTTTCTCACCTAAACTATGCGATTTAAACATTTCTTTAACAACGCTTTCATTTTCTACAGTAACTTTCTCAAACGTAATCATATGTTGTCCATCCTTTTACTATTATTGTATCAATAATACTTCCTATTTATGAAAAAAACCTTAAGACCGTATGCGATCTTAAGGTTTTTCTAATTAAACTAAGCTATACGCACGTTTTGTTTCTTCATGGAACTTATTCGTATCGTATTTATGCTCAACATAAATTTGGTGCCATACCATAAACGCAAGTACAGTCCAAATTTTACGGCTATAATCGCCTTTATCTGCACAATGTGCTTCCAGTAAGTTTAATACATACTGTTTGTCGATTAAATGCTCTGTCTTACTTTCGTTTATAATATTTATAGCCCAATCATGCATTTCGTCTTTTAACCAGTGACGAATTGGTACTGGGAATCCAAGTTTTTTACGATCTAATACGTGATCTGGAACGATTCCGCGTGCTGCTTCACGTAAAATAGCTTTCGTAGTTCCGTTAGCAATCTTAAATTCAGTTGGAATTTTAGATGCAACATCGAATACTTCTTTATCTAAGAACGGTACACGAAGTTCTAATGAGTTTGCCATTGTCATTTTATCAGCTTTTAATAAAATGTCACCGCGTAGCCATGTGAACATGTCAATGTACTGCATTTTACTTACATCATCATAATCTTTAATCTCGTTATACAATGGTTTCGTGATATCCATATAGTTAACACTTTCATTGTAATACTTCATTAATTCAGCTTTTTCTTCTTCACGGAAGATTTTAGCATTTCCATAGTAACGCTCTTCAATTGGTGTACATCCACGCTCTAGGAAGCTCTTACCTTTAAATCCTTCTTTAAGAGCACCACTTAATGCTTTTAGAACGCTCTTACCTGGGCTAGGAATGTAAGAGAACATTTTTAGTGAGTTTGGCTCACGGTAAATGTTATAACCACCAAATAGCTCGTCTGCGCCTTCACCAGAAAGAACAACTGTTACATGTTTACGTGCTTCTTTCGCAACGAAGTACAATGGTACAGCTGCTGGATCAGCTAAAGGATCATCCATATGCCAAATGATTTTTGGGAACTCATCCATAAATTCTTTCGCTGAAATGAATACGTTATGGTTTTTAACGCCTAATTTCTCAGCAGTTTCTTTCGCAACATCAACTTCACTGAAACCACGTTGCTCAAAACCAACAGAGAATGTTAAAAGATTTGGATTCATTTCTCTTGCGATAGAAGCGATGATAGATGAATCGATACCACCAGATAAGAATGAACCTACTGGTACATCACTACGCATATGCACTTTTACTGAATCATATAACACATCACGAATTGCTTGGATATGCTCCTCTTTCGTTGCACTTGAAGCGTTGAAATAAGGTTTCCAGTAGCGATGGATTTCCATCTCTTTACCGATTTCTTTTACGAAATAATGACCAGGCTCGATTTTATTAACATCAATTGTTAACGTTTCTGGCTCTGGACCATATTGGTACGTAAAGTAATGTTGTAGTGACGTTGGATTAACGCCTTTATCTTCCATCACATGCATAATACTTTTCTTCTCAGATGCGAAGAATGTAGTATCACCTTGTTGTGCAATGTATAAAGGTTTAATACCGAAGTGGTCACGTGCACCGAAAAGTTTCTTTTCCTCACGATCCCAAATCATAAATGCAAACATACCACGAAGGTAGTCTACACATTTTTCTTTCATATGTGCATACAATGCAATGATAACTTCTGTATCAGATTGCGTTGCAAACGTTGCACCTTTTTCAAGTAACATTTCACGTAATTCTACATAGTTGTAAATTTCACCATTAAAAATAATTACATATCGATCATTTTCATAAGTTAGCGGCTGATGTCCTGCCTCTAAGTCAATGATGCTTAAACGGCGGAAGCCAAATTGTACATGTTCATCACGAAAATATCCTTCGTCATCTGGACCACGGTGGAAAATCATCGTGTTCATATTTTCAAATTGATGTTTTTCTGTTTCTGAAAACTCTCTAGGGTTTTCACATAAACATCCTACAAAACCACACATACTTCTTACCCTCTTTCAGTTTTCATTCTGTCTCTATACTACTATATCAACCCTATTTATACTAGCATAATCAACTGAATATGGCGACCAAAAACTATAAAAAAATCACTCCATTTCACATTTTTAACAATTTTTTATGAAAACATGAAAACTAGGCACTCACCTTTCTCCGCTTTTGTCATATGATATTGCAAATTGATTTCTAGGAGGGAATACCATGAGTGAAGAAAAAAAAGATTCTTCTCGCCCACCGGTTCGTAATTACTTAAAGCAAATTGATGATTTCTTCGAGCAAACACCTCTTCGCAATGTAATCGCTGATTTAAATCATTTTTTCCAAAAAGGAAACCGTTTATTAACATTCCCTGTAGATTTATATGAAGTTGGTGAAGAACTCGTTGTTACAGCTGAACTACCAGGTATACAAAAAGAACAAATCCAAATTGAAATACAAAGTGAATACTTAAAAGTCTCTGTAAAAGAAGAGATACTTGAAGAGGAAGAAGAACAAACATCCCATAACTATTATCGCCGAGAACGTTCCATTTCAGAAGCATCAAGATTGATTAAATTGCCGTATTCAATTAATAAAAAAGCGGCAAAAGCTTCTTATCAAAACGGCGTATTAGAAATTCGTGCACCGAAACTTCCCCAGCAACATGACATTTTATCGATAGACTAATACAAAAAAAATAAGGGTGCTATGCACCCTTATTTTTAACCCACTAATCGCTTCATATCACGTATAATGTCTTCGTATGGCGTATTACTAATGCCACTATACTTTTTCATTACTTTTCCGTTTTGATCAATTAAATAAAATGATGTCCCATGCATGACCTGACCGTTCTCCGGCTTATCAACAAGTGATTGGAAATTATCTTTTGAAAACTTTGTAATATCTTCTAACGAATACCCCGTTAATAAATTCCAGTTACTAGTATCCTCTGTAAACTTTTGAATAAAAGCTTTCAGATTTTCTGGCTTATCAAGGTCTGGATCTACACTAAATGAAACAAACTGAACGTCTAATTTCTCTTCTTTTGCCATCTTTTGAAGCTTGGCCATATTTGCAGTCATTGGTGGACAAACTGTCTGACAATTTGTGAACATAAAATCTGCAACCCAAACTTTCCCTTTTAAATCTTTTGTACCAAATTTCTTTCCATCTTGATTTGTAAATTGGAAGGTTTCTAAATCCCAATTTAATGGTTTACGAAGCTTTGAACCTGATTCACTACATCCAGCAAGTACAAAGAGACAAAATACAACCATAAGACCAATTATTTTTTGATAACGCTTCATTTATAAACCTCTTTTCTCTATCCTAAATTTAAATAGGTTATGTTTATAATAACAAAAGTTAACACTACGAGAAAATTGTTTACTACATTTGTTCA
>NZ_JBNLYE010000354.1:0-3987 GCF_050172095.1 Bacillus sp. GMs2/2 | reverse complement strand
TTACTATCCGAATGTCTATTTAGTTCAAATTCACGTTTAATGTGTAATTTCTATACAACAAAGAAAAAAGCACCTAATTTTATAGGTACTTTATTGTATCTGATTAATTGTGTATCTAGTTGCAATTGCTATTGCTCCTATAAATAATATGCCAACTATTACTTCACCCGGTGTTGTCCAATTGAACATACTCTTCACCCCCTACCCTAATAATAGGCAGGAAAGATTACGGTTATTTTAAAATCCTATTATAAAAATATTAATTTTTTATTTACACTCGTTACAACGAAAAGAGAATCCAAATGGATTCTCTTTTCTTGGCATATTTACAACATGGAGAATATTTACATGAGACAACTCTTTCAAAACTTTATTAGGGGAAAGTTTTAAAAAATGTCCTTATAACAATATTTACACAAATGTAATATATAGTAAATTGATAGATTACATACTAATTATTCTTAATTTTCAATAAATTAAGCTTTTGCCAGACTAGAAGTCCCAGTATTTCAAAAAAACACGCTAAGTAAATTTAGACAAGAAACAGCCAGATTTTAATCTTTTCAGAATAAATCAGCTCCTTTATATACAAAGGAAGTAAGGATTATAACTCGGTTAAATGTAATCCCTCAACATTTTATTCCACAAAGAAATTGATTTGTTCCCAATGTAGAGAGCCTAGCCCTATCAAAAAAGAAAATCTCCATTCAACAATAGAGAAAGTAAACATCAGTTTGTAAAGGTATACTTTTACAGATACGTAGAAACATAGGGAAAACTATATCCATAAAAGTTATATTTCTATTTTACAGATGTCTGTATTTTTTATATACCTTTACAGATTTAATTGAGCTATAATTATGTTCGAGGTGAAAGAATTGCAATATAAAAAGTTTGGATATGTTAGAGTTTCCAGTAAAGACCAAAACGAAGAACGTCAGATTAAGAATATGAAACATCTCGGAATAGAAGATCGAGATATTTTTATCGATAAACAATCTGGAAAAAATATGAAAAGAGAAAATTATCAAATGTTAAAACGACTTGCTCGTTCTGGGGACACAATTGTTTTTGATTCCTTAACAAGATTAGGTCGTAGCATGAATGATGTACTAGAAGAATTTAGATACTATGAACAACAGCGAATTAACTTACAATTTATTAAAGAACCATTTATTAATGTAAATTATAATGGTGAAAGCACAAATGATGTCATTCAACAGGCTGTACAAAAAGCAACTCTTACCATTCTTTCTGCCTTTGCAGAAAAAGAAAGGAATGATATCAAACAACGACAAGCGGAAGGAATTGCATTAGCGAAGAAGGAAGGAAAACATTTAGGAAGACCACCAGTACAAATTACCGAGCAATTCATTGAGGCATATGAGGAATGGCAATCTGGAAAGATTACGGCGGTCGGAGCGATGAAAAAATATGATATAAAGCGTTCTTCTTTTTACAAGTTAGTAAAAGAATATGAAGCGCAAAAAATAACAAAACATACGGATAATGATGAGTGCATGTAGAGAAAAAATAGTCGAGTTTCTTCCTATTATATAGAAAGTGAAACGAGCACCTTTGCATACATCTTATATTCCTAACCACGTCTTGCAAAATTTGGCGAAGACGTAATGCGTGTCAAGGTGATCCCCTTGATAGATTGATGGTTGTTATTGCACACTTCAAATAGAATACAAACATAACCTAATTTTAAACGAACGTTTGATTCGTCATGATTTGCACAAAAACAGAAGGATTCGCTATAAATAGCAAATCCCTTTAATTCAATGCCTTTTTAATTATTAGGCCGTGTCTAGGAATTCGTCGTTCAATACGGTTGCTCAGATTTTTTGCACTTGGGGACATTTTAAGCCCTTAAGTTAAAGGAAATGTTTCTACCCCCCTACTAGCAATAACTATAAACCAATTGGTGGATATATTTTGTTTGTTAATTTATCTACCACTTAATTATTTAAAAAATATCCCTTAACTTACAATTAATTTTCAAGGTGATATATCCCCCTAAAAGGAAACGGTTAACACTGTATAATCTTAGCTGGATGGCTAGATTTCTGTACTACACATAAACTTATCATAATAGAAAGGACATCGACATGTTTGATCCAACAGATCTTAAGATTATTCAATTACTACAGGAAAACTCTAGAATGAATTTGAAAGAACTTGGTGAAAAAGTTCATTTAACTGGCCAAGCGGTTGGAAAACGAATTTATAAATTAGAAGAGGTTGGTGTTATTAAAAAATATACGATAGATATTGATCGAAGTAAATTTGAAGGATCTATCCTGACAATTGTAACTCTATTTTTAAAGGCATCATACCATATTCAAATACAAGAATTTTTTCAAAAAACAGACGCAATTACTGAAATGTATCATGTTAGCGGAGATGGGTGTTATATCATGATTATTCATGCATCCTCACATCAGCAATTAGAAGAAATCCTTTCACGAATATTAAATTATGGAGATTACCGTATTAATACTGTAATTAACAAAATAGAAAAAAAGAAAGAGTAAGATATTTTACTCTTTCTTTTTTAGCTATATAAAATTTAACTATTTTTAAAATATATACGCGGGATCCTAATATTGCAGAAATGTTGTATACAACGATATAAATGTAGATTGACATTTTAAAACAAGTTCAAAGAAAGGATATGATTCACAAGATCAAACTATATTAGGAAATGCCACAGAAAAAGATGCTCTTCTGTTAAAGTATTTAAATGAACTTATATTGTATTAAAAGTTATATGCTAAAAACGGATTCATTATTTATTTTTGTTTATAAAACCCTTTGCAGACATAACTTTTGAGTAAATGCCTCCAAACTCTAATGCACTCATGAATGATTGATGTGCTTGTACCGCTGGAATTATATTTCCTTGAAATTCTAAATCTTTTGTTGTACAAGCATCTTCAATGACAATACACTGGAAACCTAAATCACTCGCAGCGCGTACTGTTGCATCAATACACACATGAGTCATCATACCGCAAACTACAACTTGTTCAATCTTTTCTTTTTGTAATGTTTCTAATAAATTTGTGTTAAAGAAACTGTTAGGATGATGCTTTGGGATTACTGTTTCATTTGAAAGAGGTTGTACATCCTGGTGGATTTGAGATCCCCATGTATTTGGCAAAAAGAATGTAGCACCTTCATTAGCCGCAATATGTTGTACATGAATCACTGTTTGATTTTTTCTACGAAATACTTCGAGTATTTCCTTTGTTTTTTGGTTAGCCTTTTCTGGTTGGAATAATTCCATATTTCCTCCCTCAAAGTAATCATTTTGTATATCAACTAATAATAATGCTTGTTTCATAATCAATACCTCCATATTTATTTACTGTATGGTTATTATATATATTAACTACATGTATATGGAATAATGTTATGAAACGGATTTAATACATATAGTTTCAATATGAAACAAATACTAAAAGAGGAGGATGTGTAAAAGCTCATCAACTAAAAAACTTATACCACTTCTAAGTTGGATACCGTCAGCATTTTAGAAAAAAACACGCTATAGAGAGTATGTAAGATTTTATATGAAAAATCGGAACATATAGGGAGCGATGAGGCGCCTTTGTCCATGCTAATGCCTAGAATCAGGAATTAGAAGGAATTAAAATTTTTTAGACCAAGCAAACATATTCAATATAAACATATAGATCCTTTATTTAATGATGTAATCGATTGGAAGTTAATTGAGACTCATTGGCAAGATTTATTTCAAGTTGTTTTGTCTATAAAAGCTGGAAAATGACATGTTCTACTTTCACAATATCCCCCCAATACTTAAGTATTTAACAATGTGCTTAGAATTGTTATCTGTACTTAGTACACTTCATTCATCCCCACCCTAAAATACTTTAAATACTCTGAAAAATAAATATAGTTATAGTTTATTTGCAGGTAAATGAAAAACCATAATCCTTACTTAAAGAACTATAA
>NZ_JBNLYE010000353.1:0-3994 GCF_050172095.1 Bacillus sp. GMs2/2 | reverse complement strand
CGCATGAAAGCAGATAATAGCGGACCAGAGGATAAGGAGGTGATCCAGCAAGTGTCGGTTCCTGTTCGGACAGATGGGAAGGCTTTTGTGATTAGTGGATTCCCTCAAATCGTCAAGGTGAATGAAAAAGCAGAAGTGCCAGAAGAAAAAGCGGGAAAAGAACGAGAGGAAATTCATGAAATCACTGTAAAAGAAGACATTCGAGAATTTTTACCAACCTTTTTTAAATCCTATACCACCGCAACACAAAAAGAACTCGCGTATGTTTTAGCCAATATAGATATTAAAGGGTTAGAAGGAGCCATGAAATTTGAAAATGTACTTTCCTCTAAGATTTATCCAGGAAAAACAAAAGGCACATATGAGGTACAAACAGAGGTATCTATGATTGATCCACATTCTGAATCAAAAATGAAAACAGGTTATACGTTGTTTGTAAAACAAGATGGAAAGCAATGGATCGTAACAGACTTAAAAACAAAATAGGAGAGGGGCATGTATATGTTCAATATAAATCATTTTGTGTTAGGAATCGGGTTAGAAGGATTTTTCGAAATGATGAAGACACAAGGAACATACGCGTTATATTGTGCGTTTATCATTGTTATTTTGATCGTAGCGGCAAAGCGCGCATGGGGAAAAGCGATTACGTTAATTGTTGGCGGCGGGATTGTTGTATTCTTCATTAACAAACCAGATGCATTAAAAACAATCGGAACGTGGTTAGGCGGATTGTTTGGCGTCTAAGTAAGGGATGGAAAGGAAGAGGGCTACATGAAGGAAAAAGAATCAAAATCTATCATTGTCTATTGTTTCGGGAGCTATATGAACTATATGCGAAGACAGTACGAAATTATGGGGTATCGTCTTCCGCGTGCGGTTACATGGAGGGCACTTGGTTATTTTGCGGCGGTAGAAGCGGGGCTTGTAGCCTTCCGCTTCCTTCCTCCCTTTAAATGGATATTTGGGGATATGATCGATCAAGTTTGGCTCATGTATTATGGTGTGATTCCTCTTTTCTTAGTATGGGGCGCGGATAAATATAAAACAGATGGAAAATCACTTTTCTCTTTTGTTCGGTCCTGGGTCACATTTCGTTTACGGAAGCATCAAAGTAGTCGCTTGGTGAATGTACCCAAACTTAAAAAACATGTGTTTTGTGGTCATGTATGTGTACAACATGATGTCAAAGATTTACCAATCGTACATTCATTCAATGAAGAAGAGAACGACATACACGCTTATGATGTAACATTTTTACCCCAAAAGGAGGAATTTGAATATGTTGAAAACGATGAACAGACCACCATTAAAGCACGTTGAAAAGAATTTAGCGTTTAGTACAGACGGAAAAGTATCCGCAGTGTATGAAGTAGACGGATTTGAATACGATCATCAAGACGAAAGTACAAAAAAAGTATATTATCGCAATCAACTCGCTCTATTTACCCATCAAGAATATGATATCCACTTGCTTGTGATTCCTCGTACAACAAATTCAGATGAAATTCTGGATGAACATATTTCCACTTTAAAAGGGCCAATGGCCCCAACAGGACGCTTTCTTTTTAAAAAGGTAAAAGAATACTTACGAAATGCGGCCATTGCGAAAGAGAACATGGAATATCGATTTTTCGTTTTAGTACAACTGAATATGGAACAGAAAGAAAGACAAATTCGTAACCCTGTCGTAGAAACATGGAAGTTTATGAAGAAGATAAGAGAAGGATTTGCAGAGACAGCCCAAAACATATCGGGTATGAATGTGACGGATATTTTAGAAGAGGAAATTGAAAATTATTTAGAAGTAGAAGACGTTTTATTTAGCCAGGTTAGAGGGGCCTTTCATAATACAAGACGTGCGAAACCGTCAACAACGCGCTTTTTATTCCATCATAACTTCAAACGTGGCATGAAAGAACTGAATCGGGATCAAAACTGGAAAGTAGGTTCTACAGTTACCTTGAAAAATGAAGAAGGAAAGGCGGTAAAAGTACGTCGGCCAGATTTCCAAGAAATGGTGCACTTAACGGATACGGTGATTGATGAAAGCCCAGGGCGCTCTCTAATACTCGAAAGACAAAATGAAGAAGGGGAAATGGAAACCTCTCATGTTGCTTTTCTTGCGGTGAAAGATATGCCCGAAATATCGGCTTTTCCTGGTGGAGAGTGGATTTATCGCATTCAATCTCATTCATTAAAGTTTCCTGTTGAAATGAGTATTCGAGCGTATCATTTAGAAAACCAGATGGTTACCCAAAAACTTTCAAACAGTGAACTGGAATTAAATGATCAACGTCAACAAGCAATGGTAGGTGGTCGCACAACAGATTTAACAATTGATCGTAAAGCAAGAGGCGTCAAAATTGTAAAAGATCGATTTGAAACAACGGGAGCACCTGGATATGAACTAAGTGTACTGTTTTGTGTATATGCAGAAGATGAGAAAACATTAAAATCACGCGTTAATACGCTGATTACAGAATATCGCAAAATGAAAATTGAATTGGTCAATCCATATGGAGAACAATTAGCATACTTCTACGAGTTCTTACCAGGTTCTAAACGTTATAATACGGATTTCAAATTGTTTGTGGAACCAGGCGTGCTTGCAATGGGCATGTTCGGGGCTACAACGCAAATTGGTGACAATCAAGGGTTTTACATTGGAAAGACAAAGAAATTAAATCGACCTGTTTTTGTTCGTCCCGAACTAGCGGCGAAAGCATTAGATAACATTGTAACAGCGTTTGAGAGTTTATCAGTTATGTTTGCGGGGCAAACAGGAAAAGGAAAATCCTTCCTAATGAATTTACTCGCTTTCTGGATTGTAATGAGTGGCGGAAGAGCATTTATTATTGATCCTAAGGGTGACAGAACAAGGTGGCCCGAATTATTACCAGGGTTCAATGAGGATACCTTGCAAGTATGGACGCTTGGGAAGGATAAAAAGGATGCAGGCTGTTTAGACCCATTCCGAATAAGCGCAACAATAGAAGATGCAAAGAGTTTAGCACTTGAAATTTTAACGTTCCTATCGGATGTAGGATTAGAGGATATCCGATATGACTATTTATATAAAGCAATTGAACGAGTAGCGAAAAAAGAAGACGCATGTTTAACTTTGGTTCGTAAAGAACTAGAGGAAATGAAGAAAGAACCTAACTTATTGCCAACTGAATTAGAACGATTAAACGCTCTTACAAATCGTTTAGCAACCTTAGAAGGCATCCAGTTAGGAGATTTATTGTTTGGTAGACCAGGTCAAGATTACCGCGTATTAAGTCTAGAACGTCCATTACAGGTATTACAAATTCAACATTTACGCATTCCAAAATCAGAGGAAAAGAATGAGAGTGTTACAGACAAATTATCTCGTAGTATCTTAATTGCATTAGCGGCATTTGGTAAATCATTAATGCATTCCGACCGTAGTATTTTCAAAGTATACCTACAAGATGAGGCATCAAGTATTTTGAAAAATAAAGAGGGTGCGGCGTCTTCTGACAAAATCATTCGAGAAGGACGTTATCACAATATCGGCTTGTATTTAGGAACACAAAACGCATCCGATTATCAATCTGAAAACAAAGAGGTTGCCAACGTGGGTATGAAGTTCTGTTTTGCGCTGAAATATGATAAGGAAGCGGAAGAAATGTTGCGTTACTATAACTTACCGGTCACAGAAGAAAATATCTTAATGTTACGCCAGTTACGACGTGGCGAAGCCTTATTCCAGGACATTTTTGGGCGAACCGCGGTTGTAGAAATTGATCCTGTTTTCCAAGAATTAAAGACTGCATTTGATTCCTCTACGAAAACAGACGAAGAACGCGCACAACAATTGGCGTAATTCGTATTACAATACAGATAAGAGTATTCTAAATTATCTGTATATGGAGGATGGAACGATGAAAAAATTACGTATGTTATCTGGATTATGTGTAGCAGGAATGTTGATGGTAACGGGGGTTGCGGGTTGCTCAAATGAAAC
>NZ_JBNLYE010000352.1:0-3997 GCF_050172095.1 Bacillus sp. GMs2/2 | reverse complement strand
TATATAGTGATTTTTTAGCATACATTTTTTACTTAAATACCCCTTTGCATTATATGATCGATAGTAAACGTGGTTAACTAATCGATTTCTAATTGAAGTTTAATATATTAATTGCTTAATAAATCAATTGAAAACATATAGCTCCTATGATTCCTCCTATGGTACTACCAATTATGGGAATCCATGCGTATCCCCAATCCGAAGAGCCTTTATTACATATTGGTAAGATTTGATGTGCTAGTCTTGGGCCAAAATCTCGAGCTGGATTTAAAGCAAATCCAGTTGTTCCACCAAGAGATAAACCTATAGATACTATTAACGCTCCTATTATTATTGGAAGTAGTCCATCTGTAACTTTATTATGACTCATAGCTAAAATTGAAAATACAAATACTGCAGTGCCAATAATTTCACTTAACAAATTGGACGGCCAACTTTTTATTGCAGGGCTTGTAGAAAACACCGACAATATAATTTCTTGATTTTTAGTTTCTTTCCAATGCGGAAAATACTGGAGCCAGACAAATATTGAACCTAAAAAAGCCCCCATCAACTGTGCACCAATATAGGAAGGAACTTCACTCCAAGGAAATAACCCTATACAAGCAAAAGCAATTGTAACTGCAGGATTCAAATGTGCTCCACTTATGTTATCTACTATATATATAGCAAATGTAACTGCTAATCCCCAGCCAAGAGTAATTGCAATCCATCCGGAATTTTGTGCTTTGGATTTTTTTAGTAAAGTACCTGCTACAACGCCGTTTCCTAATAAAATAAGAACTAAGGTTCCAATTAATTCCCCCATAAATGGAGACATATTTATGACCCCCTTTTGTTATTTCAAATACCATTGTATAAACACAAGGGCATCATCAGCATCTTCCCCATCAAGAATTACATGTATTTCCGCTCCTCTTTTTACTGCTAAACCGATTAATTGAAGAGTGCTTTTTGCATTAACTTTTTTATCTTTAAATATAAACTTAACCGAACAATCATAATCCCTTAAGCCATCTACAATTTCACTTGCTGATTTTGCATGAATTCCATCCTTACGAGTTACAATCAATTTTCTTTCGATTCTCATAAGATTAGCTCCTTTTATATTTTTATAATGGTTTTCGCTTCAAGTACAGCCTTAAATCTTAAAGATTTCTTCTAAAGTTTTGCCAATCCCTAATTCAACAAGTGCTACGTAGGACCCTCTATTAATAGTGAATCTGCTATTTTGATTTAATCACTCTTAATTAGAGCGCCTACCAAATTTAGGAATACAATTACAACTCGTTCATTATAAATAACCTCTTGAATTTATCTGACGCTTCTACCTACTTATCGTTATCTACTACTCCTGCAGAAACTTTAAAAACATTGGAACTTAATCGGGCGAGTAAAGCTTTTAACTCTCTTAACTAGTAGATAAACATGAGAAACTAAAGCAATTCCTGCATTAGTCATCACAATTGCTCCCTAAGTTCATTAACAATTTCTTTTTCACCTATAAGAGATAAACATAGAGTTTCAAAGATAATAAAAGATGAGACTGCTCCTGGATCTAAATGACCAATAGACCTTTCTCCTAGAAAAGAAGCACGTCCTTTTTTAGCTAATAATGGCTTAGTTTTTTCCATTTGTTCTCTTGCAAAAATGATAAGACCAATAGGTTTTATTTTTTCTCCATTTCTTTGGATATACTTCAAAACAGGATCCCAAACATCAAGCATTGTTTTATCTCCAATCTGAGTTTTTCCTCTTAGACAAATGCCATTTACAGATTCTTGAAAAGCAAGTCCTAATTCATTGATTGTAATTTTATTTTTCCCTTTTAAAACACTACCAGCCCTTAAAAATGCTGTTCCATATAAAGGACCTGATGCACCTCCAACCTTTGAAATAAGTATCATTCCAATATCATGAAATACATTTCCAATATCATCATAGGCTGTATATGATATCTTTTTTTCAACCTCTTTAAACCCTCTATTCATATTAATACCATGATCTCCATCACCTATGAATTGATCAAGTTGCGTTAGGTTTTTTTTTTGATACTCAAGTTGTTTTGCAGTAAGTTGCATCCAATTGATGATATGTCTTGGTGTAATATACATGTTGGCCCTCCTATTGTACACGCCAGTTAGTCGTATTTGCTGGATCATTAAGCAAAGCAGTTAATTGTTCATCTAGTTTTAATAAAGTAATAGAAAAACCGGCCATATCAATCGCTGTCATGTATTCCCCAACATATGTTTTACAGATATCGATACCAATTTTGTTTAATATTATGTTAATCATCTTATTTAAAATATATAATTCCATTAACGGCGTTCCACCTAAGCCGTTTACCATTACTGCAACTTTGTCACCAATCTTCAATTGCATATCACTTAAAATATGCTCTAAAAGGAGTTCAGCCATTTTATTAGCTGCTATCATACTAATACGATGAGTTCCAGGTTCACCGTGGATACCTATACCAACCTCTACTTCATTTTCATCAATTTTATAACCAACTGTACCAGCTCCAGGTATAGTACACGTTTTTAATGCCATGCCCATACTACGTATATTAGCAATTACTTTATTTGCAACATCTTCAACTTCTTTAAGCGATGCCCCTTTCTCAGCCATTGCTCCAGCTATTTTATGTACAAATATTGTTCCAGAAATTCCTCTTCTTCTCATAGTGTGTGAACTATTATCAATAGCAATATCATCATTAACAATGACTGTAGCAATCGGAATTCCCTGTGCTTCAGCCATTTCAGCAGCCATTTCAAAATTCATTATGTCTCCTGAGTAGTTTTTTACAATTAACAAAACCCCACTTCCAGTATCCACCTTTTGAATTGCTTTCAAAATCTGGTCTGGTGTAGGAGAAGTAAAAATTTCGCCAATTACAGCAGCATCAAGCATTCCTTTACCAACAAATCCAATATGCGCTGGTTCATGACCACTCCCGCCTCCGCTGACAATTGCCACTTTTCCTGGAAATGGACTATTAGCTCGAATAATTATATTTGTTTCAGCCATATTTTGTAGTTTATCAGAATGTGCAAACAACATTCCGTCAATCATATCCCTAACTACTTTTTCTGGATTATTAATAAATTTTTTCATGGCATCTATTCCTTTCCATTAGTCGCCGCTAGTACCCTAACATTTAATTTTATAATTTTATTCCCTCCTACAATTCCCTTTTATTATAAAAACCTATAATGATTTCACTTGGACATTTAGCTTTAAGCCTCCAATTTCATCTAAAAAGATTCTTCCAATGTTTGCTTGCTCAAATTTCCCTTTCCTCATGTGAAGTGCTCCAGTGAATACTCCTTTTTCATGCTCAAATAGCTCACTTTCAATTAAATTAGGGGGGATAGCCGCACAATTTACTAGAATAAACGACTTATCCTTTCTGAAAACAGCTTTATGGATACCTTTACCTATAAGTTCTTTTCCTGTTTCACTCTCTCCAGTAATAAGAATCGTAGAATCTAATTCTGCCACTTCATTCGCAACAAAGAGCGTCTTCATTAAAGTGTCACTATAAATAATAATGTCTGGAAAAGAGTTGTTTAGTTTTTTATATTTCGACAATTCACATTCTAAATACTTTATTCTTTTCTTTTCAAGAGTCAATTGGTCTAATAATGATTGTGTTTCATGAATAGATTCATCGTTAAAAGTATTCCGCTCAATTTTGCTATAAGTGTAGCTACGGCTCGAGCATGTGGACCATTTTTAGTATGAATATTAATTTCAATCCTTTGTATCATAAGAACCTATTTCATAATAATATGTGCATAAAAATACATAAAATTCAACCAGTGAATTTTATGTATTTTTATTTTCATTATTAAAACTCTAACTATTACATAATAAGATTTTTTATACAAAACCTGATAATATAGGTTTTTAATACTAATTTTCCCATTTCACCTTTCTTAAGAAATAGTATTTGATTTTTGATAATCATAACACTATCTTTTAATTC
>NZ_JBNLYE010000351.1:0-4000 GCF_050172095.1 Bacillus sp. GMs2/2 | reverse complement strand
TATGCAATATATAAAATAAAAATAAATAATCAAACAATATAAATGCTGTTTGTTATGTATAAAATGATGTATAAAATAACACAACTATGCATATCTCAGAAATTTTAATAATAAATAAAAAAGGCGGCACATCCACTTGATTGTGGACGTGCCGCCTTTTCTCTTATTTTTTATAGTTCTTCACAATTCTCTTCGAAATATGATTGTAGTTTCGCAATAACTTGCATCGGTTCATGACCTTCAATTTCATGACGCTCTACCATCGTTACAATTTTTCCATCTTTTAATAAAGCAAATGATGGAGAAGAAGGTGGGTACCCTTCGAAATATTCACGCGCTCTTGCTGTCGCTTCTTTATCTTGACCTGCAAACACCGTTACAAGGTGGTTAGGACGTTTATCATAATGTACGGAATGCGCAGCAGCAGGACGAGCAATACCACCTGCACAACCACATACAGAGTTTACCATTACAAGTGTTGTTCCATTTCTTTTAAACGCTTCTTCTACCGCTTCCGGCGTCGTCAATTCTGTATATCCAGCAGAGACAATCTCTTCACGCGCTTGGCGGACAACATCATTCATAAAAAAGTTAAAATTAATCACTCTTTTCCCTCCTCTAAAACTACCTATTTGTATCTTACCAGTTAATGTTTATGAAATACAAGTAAGTTTACTTGTATTTAAGTATAGAAAAGGTGTTAGAGCTCTTGCTCTAACACCTTTTCTTTAATGACCACGATGTTTTTGCTTTGCTTTTTGTACTTTCATTAAACGTCTTCTTTCTTTTTCAGCTTCTCGCTTCTCTTTAGACTGCAGTTTCTTTTCTTGTTTATGCAATTCATAAGATAAAGTAATCGCCTCTTGCGCCTTAGTAAAACGTTTAATAGTTGTTTCTTTTGCTGCTTGTCGTATGATACGCTTTATGTTTTTAGAACGCTGTTTTTCTTTAACTTCTACACCACATTTTGCAAAGTGCTGAAAATGCTCTAAAAGTGAACCATTCACAAACATAAGCACTTCTTCATCTGACGGTTCCGCCCCAAAAATATACCTCGCCCCATACAATTTCCCTTTTTCTTTACATGTAATGATTCCAACAAAAAATTGGCCATCGTGATATACTGTCAAATCCATTGACAGCCCCTCCTTTAAAAGATTAGAAATACGGGACATCCCGGAGGGGAAGGTTACTGACATGAAATCATGCGTCTGGACTACCAACCAGAGCTGTGTTTTTGTATTTCTTTCACTATTATTATATCTTTTTTTCCATAATCTTTATATATTCAGCAATCATTTTTTTATGCGATCCTACAATATAGTCAGGTAGTTCTGTTACTGAAAAGAATTTAAGCTGAACTGCTTCTTCTTTATTCATAACAAAATCCCCTTCATATTCATCCGTATAATAGGCGGTTGTTACAGATTGAAATTCATCACCGTTTTCTAATTTTGTAAAGTAGTTCGCTCCAGAAAATACATTGATTAGTCGCAAGTTCTTCACTTTTATTCCTGTCTCTTCATATACTTCACGATAAGCTGTTTCTTCTGGTGATTCACTAAGCTCCATTAGCCCGCCAGGTAGCCCCCATTTTCCGTACGGCTCTGTCCGCTGCTGCAATAAAACATATCCATTTTCATTTATAACGAGTACAACAGCACCAACTAAAATTAAAGGGCGATGACCAACTATTTTTCGTAATTCTTCTACATATCCCACCGTATCGCCTCCTTTTTCGTTGTCCACACTATTGTATCATATGTTCGAAACGACAAAATGCGTATATTTTTCATTTTTTTAACAAAATATTTATTTTATGTGATTCATCTACTGTAGCTAACATAATAGATTCGACTTCTGTACTCTCCTCTAGAAATTCTCTCGCCCACGCTTCTGTTTTTCCTAATAATGCAAGAACATCTTTCTGTATCCTCCCATCCTTTACTAATACAAAAGAAACTGGAGATTTTTTTCCCGCCACTTTAAGATCAAGCCGCGAAACTGCTTCATATTCTGGATACCGAAATATAGAAACGACACCGTTCGCTTCCCATAATGCTAATTTAATCGTTTGAATATCGCTCACATTTCGCATACGAAGTTCCGAAAACAAATATTCCACGGTAATTCTCGCCTTTTTCAAATTGCTAAAATCAATGGAACCATTATGTATAAGAATAATAGGTGCTGGCTCTAAAAAACGTCTCCATCTATCCCATTTCAGCATTAAAACTGAGCTTATAATATGAAGTACAACAAGTATGAACGTTGTAATCATCGAGCCCAGTAACCCTACTTTTTCATCAGACAATGCGTTAGAAATATTCCCACCAAGCAATAACACTAATACAACATCTAAAAAACGAAGTTGTGCGATAGACCTTTGCCCCATCGCTTTCGCAACTAATATTAAAAATATGTATGCTATAATAGCCCGAATAGCCCATTCACTATTAGAAAGATGCCGTGCTCCTTCAAAAATATGTATATGCATCACTTTGCACTCCTTACCCGTCTCAAACTGCTATCCTGTTTTAGTTTGCAACGTTTATGAGCATATATGTAAAAAAGCTGGTTCGTTTAAAAACGAACCAGCTTTTTTTACTTAACTGAAAACATATATTTTTTATACGTTTTCCGTACCGATAGTATGAGCCCCATCATAATCATATTTGAGAATAAGGAACTTCCCCCATACGATAAGAAAGGTAATGCAATACCTTTTACAGGCATTAATCCAACGATCATACCGATGTTTTGGAATATTTGAACTGTTAATATACCGATTGATCCAGCGCATAATAATGTACCAAATAAATTATCAGCGGAATAACCAATAATAATTGTTCGATATAGTAGTAATAGGAACAAGAAGACAACTAAGGCTGCTACGATAAATCCACCTTCTTCGGCAATTGTAGCGAAAATAAAGTCAGTATGCTTCTCTGGGATATAGACGCTTCCTCCACCGTATCCTTTACCTTCCATTCCTCCACTACCTACAGCTAAAATCGATTGCTGTGTTTGATAACCTTGATCTGCATTTTCAAATGGATTTAACCAACCTACAATACGCGACTGTTGGTGAGGTTTTAGTAAAGTAACTAACTTATTATAGAAAAAATCTGGATACTTAAAGAAAATAAATATTAAAGCAGATAATATGGTCAACGGAATAACTGTACATAATGCTATCAATTTCTTTTGAATACCTGACATAAATAAAATACATGCAATAGCAGCAGCATATAAGAACACCATACCTGTATCCGGTTGGCTATATACAACAGCCATAGGCGGAAGAGAAACTAGCATAATTTTACCTACTAATTTTAAATCCGTTTGGAATGTCCTCGCCATATACTGCGCATTATGTTTCACAGCTATGCTTGCTACTACAAGAAGCAATGCAATTTTGAAAAACTCAGACGGCTGAATTTGTCCAAGTACTGGAAAAACGAACCATCTTTTTGCACCTAATTTTTCAGGTGTGAAGGTGGAAACCGGTAGTATTTTCAAAAGAATAAGTGAACCAAACCCGGCAATATAAAGTGGCCAAGATAATTTTTGCAATTGATCTAAGTCGATGCTTGCAACAAGAAGTAACAATACAACCCCAATTATGTAGTTAACACCTTGTTTCATAGCAAAGTTTGCAGCTCCATACTGTCCCGTTTGCTGACTGCTATATATAGCAGCTATACTCGTCACACATAGTGCACACAAAATTAAAATTAATTTTACATCTAAACTTTTTAGAAACTCGGTACTTCTTTTCATGACATCCTCCTGAAACATTGTTACGGCAAAAATAAAAAACCAGGAGTCAACATTCTTCATGTTTTGACGACTGATTACACATTATCTATAAAACACTTATATAGAATAACTCTCTTTTTCATACAATACAATATATTATACTACAGTTTCGTCAGTAAGATTTGCCAAAAAAATTATTCTTTTCTTATTTTATATCCATATACCATATATCAGCAAT
>NZ_JBNLYE010000350.1:0-4007 GCF_050172095.1 Bacillus sp. GMs2/2 | reverse complement strand
GTAGAATAAGAATTAGTAAGAATCGTCTGATAAATATATAGAGAAAAACAGAATTATCAGAAAATTCTTTAATAGCTATCGTTAAGAATTAGGGAGGGTACAAAATGAAAAAGAAACAAATGAAAAAACTAACAGCAGTTGTAGCACCGGTTTTAGCAATGAGCATGGCGTTAACAGCATGTTCTACATCAGGTGGAGATAAGAAGACAAGCACAAATTCTAGCTCTAGTGGAGATAGTAAATCAGGGGAAAAATTAGCAGCAAAACAAGTGTTAAATCGAACAGTAACACAAGAGATTCCGACGATGGACTCTTCAAAATCAACTGATACAGTATCTTCACAAATGCTAGGTAATACGATGGAAGGGTTATATCGTCTTGATAAAGATAATAAGCCGATTCCAGCAGCAGCAGAATCTAGCACGAAAAGTGAAGATGGTAAAAAATATACGTTCAAACTACGCAAAGATGCAAAATGGTCAAATGGAGATCCAGTAACTGCGAAAGATTTCGTATACGCTTGGCAACGTCTATTAGATCCAAAAACAGCTGCTGAGTATGCATTTATCGCATTCCCGATTAAAAATGCAGAAGTAGTAAATAAAGGAGAAAAACCTGTAACTGAATTAGGAGTAAAAGCAGTAGATGATCTTACGCTTGAAGTTGAGTTAGAGCAAGCAGTACCGTACTTCTTAAACTTAGTAGCATTCCCATCATATTATCCATTAAATGAAAAGTTCGTAAAAGAAAAGGGCGAGAAGTTCGGTTTAGAGTCTGATACAACTGTCTATAACGGACCGTTCGTTCTTAAAGATTGGAAGCATGAACAAGGATGGCAATTAAAGAAAAATGATCAATATTGGGATAAAAAGACTGTGAAACTGGAAGAAGTTAACTTTAGTGTTGTTAAAGAGGCTGCGACTTTAGTCAATCTATATGATAGCGGTCAAGTTGACTTTGCTTTATTAAATGGAGAGTTCGTTGATAAATATAGAAGCAAGAAAGATGAATTTGGCACATATTCACAAGTGAGTACGTATTTCATTCGTATGAACCAAAAACGTGATGGACAAGACACGCCATTAAAGAGCAAAAAATTACGTGAAGCAATTGCGCTATCAATTGATAAAAAGAATTTAGCAAATGTAATTTTAAATGATGGATCAAAAGAAGCTGACTTCTTAGTACCAAAAGGTTTAGCAACTGGACCGGACGGTAAAGATTTCCAAGAAACATTTAAAAACGGTTTGAAACCAAATCCTAAAAAAGCTGCTGCAGCTTGGGAAGAAGCGAAAAAAGAACTTGGAAAAGATCAAGTTACGATTGAATTCTTAAACTACGATACTGGTAATGCGAAAAAAGTTGGCGAATATATTAAAGATCAGATTGAGAAAAACTTAAAAGGTGTAACAGTTAATATTAAACTTCAACCATTTAAACAAAAACTAAAATTAGAAACTGAACAACAATATGATATTTCGTATGGCGGATGGAATCCGGATTATGCAGATCCAATGACGTTCTTAGATATGTTTGAGACTGGACATTCTCATAACCAAATGAGCTTCTCTGACCCTAAATATGACGGCATGGTGAAAAAAGCTGGAACGGAATTAATGAGCGATGCGAAAAAACGTTGGGAAGAGTTAGGAAAAGCTGAAAAAACATTACTTGAAGAAGATGTAGCGATTGTACCTTTATATCAACGTGGAGATTCTTATGTTTTACAGCCAAATGTAAAGGGAGTAGTAAAACATAATATCAGTCCAGAATTTAGCTTTAAGTGGGCATATGTGACTGAAAAATAATAGAGTTGAAAAAGCATTTAAAAGTGGCTTAGCTACTTTTAAATGCTTTTTTTATGAGCTTAAAATACTAATTTTTAGTATGGTTAAATAGAGGAGAATAAGGTGTATAGTATGTACATATAGTAGATGGGGGATAAATCCTACTAAATTATAAAAGTCAGAATATTTAAAATAAAACTATTTACAAATACGAAAAAAAGAGTAGAATAACATTAGTTGTAATTTTCTGAAAAATAAATCTTTAGCAAGGGGTCTCTCAAGGGTTGGTAATGTACATATAATTAGGGAGGGTAAAAAAATGAAGAGAAAAAAGATGAAAAAGTTAACGGCAGTTGTAGTACCAGTTTTAGCGATGAGTGTTGCATTGACAGCATGTTCTGGGTCAGGTGGGGAAAAGAAAACGACTACTACATCAAATAGTGGGGAAGAAAAAAAATCTGATATTAAATATGCAGCGAAACAAGTATTAAATCGTACGGAAAACCAAGAAATTCCGACGATGGATACTTCTAAATCTACTGATACATTAGGTTCGCAAATTTTAGGGAACACGATGGAAGGCCTATATCGCCTTGATAAAGAGAATAAGCCAATTCCTGCTGCGGCAGAGTCTAGTACGAAAAGTGAAGATGGTAAAAAGTATACGTTTAAACTGCGAAAAGATGCAAAATGGTCAAATGGTGAACCTGTAACAGCGAAAGATTTCGTTTTCGCATGGCAGCGCTTACTTGATAAGAATACTGCGGCAGAATATGCATTTATTGCTTACTATATTAAAAATGCAGAAGCGATTAATAAAGGAGAAAAACCTGTAACTGAATTAGGAGCGAAGGCGGTAGATGATTACACGCTAGAAGTAGAATTAGAAAAACCGGTACCGTATTTCTTAAATTTATTAGCATTCCCATCATACTATCCATTAAATGAAAAATTCGTAAAAGAAAAAGGTGATAAGTACGGTTTAGAAGCAGATACAACTGTGTATAACGGTCCATTCGTTATGTCTTCATGGAAACATGAACAAGGTTGGCAGCTGAAGAAAAATGATAAGTACTGGGATAAAAAGACTGTGAAGTTAGAAGAAATTAACTATAGTGTAGTAAAAGAGGTTGCAACGAAAGTAAACTTATATGATACAGGATCAATTGATTTTACATTACTATCAGGAGAGTTTGTAGATAAATATAAATCGAACAAAGAAGAATATGGTGAGTATGCGGAATCAAGTACATTCTTCTTACGTTTAAATCAAAAACGTAACGGACAAGATACGCCTTTAAAGAGCAAAAAACTTCGTGAAGCAATTGCATTATCAGTTGATAAAAAAGGATTGGCAAATGTAATTTTAAATAATGGTTCAAAAGCAACAGATCAATTGGTTCCAAAAGGACTTGCGACAGGGCCAGATGGTAAAGATTATCAAGATACATTTAAAAATGGTCTGAAATATAATCCGAAAAAAGGAGCAGCAGCGTGGGAAGAAGCGAAAAAAGAACTTGGAAAAGATCAAGTTACAATTGAATTGCTAAGCTATGATGATGGAACTGCGAAAAAGATTGCTGACTATGTAAAAGATCAAATTGAGAAAAATTTAAAAGGTGTAACGATTAATACGAAAATTCAGCCGTTCAAACAAAAATTAAAATTAGAAACTGCGCAAGATTATGAAATTTCTTATGCAGGTTGGAGTCCAGACTATGCGGATCCAATGACATTTATTGATATGTTTGAATCGAAGAGCCCGTACAACCAAATGAGTTATTCAAATCCAAAATACGATGAAATGGTAGGAAAAGCAGGTAATGAATTAATGAGTGATGCGAAAAAACGCTGGGAAACGTTAGGGAAAGCTGAAAAATTATTCCTTGAAGAAGATGCAGGGTTAGTTCCTTTATATCAAACAGGAAGATCGTATGTAATGAAACCGAATGTAAAAGGAATTGTGAAACATAACATCAGTCCAGAATATAGCTTTAAGTGGGCGTATGTAACTGAGGATGGCGGAAAAAAATAAAGTGAAAGCATTTCAAAAGTGGCTGAGCTGCTTTTGAAATGCTTTTTAGTATGTATAAGGGAATAAATCTCGTTAGCCTATTGAGAATCGGGTAGGTAATTAGGAAGGTTCTATCGGAGGGATTTAGAGAGGTCAGTAAGTAGTAAGACAGATGATAGTAAGAGACCTCATGCTAATAAGAAAAA
>NZ_JBNLYE010000349.1:0-4009 GCF_050172095.1 Bacillus sp. GMs2/2 | reverse complement strand
GCAATTCCTTTAATAATATTTGGAGCTATTTTAATGTTTATTGCAAATAAAAAAAAGAGGACGAATTCATAAATTCGTCCTCTTTTTTATTTTAATAATACCATGTACCTAGTTGTTTATAACTTAAAACTTTTGATTTTCCTGAAGCTACAACTTTACCATTTTTATAAAGTAAAGTTGAAACTTTATAATTACCATTTGGATGTCTATATAATGTTTTTTGAGCATAATCCCAAGATTGATTTCCATTTAAATAACCAACAATAGAAGCACCCAATCCTAACCAAAATCCTCCCGCCAGTGAATAAAGACCTATAAGTAAACTTCTTTCATTTGCTGTATTTCGAACAGTTCTACTACTCACATATTGATTATATCCATCTGAACCACCACCAGGAGAAACATCTACATATGAAGTCCCAGCATCAAGATCTAAAGATGCATAATTTGTTACAAATGAATTATTTAAATCATTTGTAACATTTTGTACTTCTACACTTTTAGTAGATTTATTTAGTTCACTTGCTTCTGAAATAGATGGAAAGAATGAAAATGCTGATAAAGCACATGCTGAAGCTGTAATTGTAGCAATAGTTTTTTTGAAATTCATGGTACACCCTCCTTATTTTGTAAGCACTTCCAATTATCCGAAAAACAGAATATTAAATCAAATGCAAATTTGCATATTGTATTTATTGAATTAGAAAAACTTCCTTTGTTTTTGGGTGTGAGTGTTGGCTGGGGGGTTGGGGGCTAGCCCCCAGGAACTTAACGTAACTAAAATATGGAATAAGCTTATTGTTTAGAACGATAGGATTAGGCGGTTCGGCAGGTATAATTGCTGGTCTAAGTCGAACAACCTAAATCCTTGTTTTTGGTATGTTCGGCTTGGCAATATGCTCATACCTGCCGAATTCCACCATGCAATAGAAAAAGAGTGGAGATTTTTTGAGTGTTTTTCTCAAAAAATACTACTCGACTATTGCATGGTGGAAAGCCTTTTAAATTATAGATAAGAGTAAAAAAAGTAGGAAATAGTTTAAAAACATTGATATATCAGTAGTTTATGAGGGTTTATTGCGGTGTAATTTTTTATACCTTTTGGTGTAATTTTTTATACCTTTTGGTGTAATTAAATTAAACTGTTGATTTTTAAGAAGACTGTTTAGTATAATTAAAATAAACCAAAAAGTATAAAAAAATTAACTAATCCTGAGGTGAATAACATGCGTGGAGACGGTAAAAAGAAAAAAACGATAACTACCAGGAAAAAAGTGAAGTTTTCAGGAACCCAAAAATTTATAAAACAAGATACCGGTGAAATTGTTGAAATGAATGTTACAGAAATTGAAGAACGTGACGCAAATTTTCATAAGGTTTGGTTAGGTCATGTAATTCAATCTCTTGATCTAATTGGGAATAAAAAAATTCATATCTTAACTTTTATTATGGACAATCTAAACAAGGAAAATCAGTTTTTATACACATACTCCATGATAGAAAAGGAAACTGGCATTTCAAGAAAAACCATTGCAGATACAATGACTGCATTACAAAAAAGTGACTTCTTAAAAAAAGTAAAAAATGGTCATTATGAAGTTAACCCTAACCAAATCTTTAAAGGTGGTAAAAATGCAAGAATGGATATCCTACTTAGATATAAAAACCTTTCTTCATTAACCGAAGACGAATAATTATAAAACGCCTTAAAATCAATTCTAAGGCGTTTTCAACGTTCCATATCATATCCTTTCTGTTTACGTTTCATTTCTTTTGTATATTCACGTTCAAATTGATTATTTACACCCTTTATATCTAGTTCATTTTTAATAAGTCCTCTAAACGCTTTAAATTGCTCTTTAAAGACTTTTTTCGTTTGTTGATATAAAACCTTTATGTTTATCTGTAAATCTCTTATATGAGCTTTTAAAGAGCCTATTTCAGTATGTAATTCTTTATTTACTTCTTCTAATTCCCGATTTTGTTTATAAGAATGTTTTAAAGCAAGTTTATTCCCCTCTATTGTTTCCTCTAAATATTTATTATCTTCTCGTAAACTTCGATTCTCTTTTACGAGATCCGTCTTCTGTAAACGTTCATAATCTTTTTTTACAATAACCGCTGCATTCACTTTTTCTGTCATATCTCTCCATTGCTCACGTGTAACCACAATGTTTCCTGTTTTCTTCTCAGTAATTTCTGGCTTTCCAAACAGTTTCGTTGTTACTTCTGTTTTTGTTTCTTCTCGCAAATAAGACAATGACACTGGTTTATCCGGAACTTGATTTCGAAACGTTTCAAATTCCTGTTTCTTTTCTTTAATTTTTTTATCTAAATTTAAAAATTGTTGCTGAATTTTTTGTAAGGTTTCATTCTGTATTTCAATGTAATTTGTGGTTTGTTGTAATTGATTATGCGTTTCCACTACTTTTGTTTCTAAATGCTTTTTTACATTTCCTAGCTGTTCCACTTCTACTTGTAAATCTTGTTTTTCCTTAAAGGCTTGAGGCGATAAATGTTTTTTCTCTGAACCTTCACCTCGTTCTACATCAAAGCCTTTTTCACGCATTTCCATCGGGAAATCCTGTTGTAAAGCTGTCAGCTCTTTTCTTGTAAACATATCTTTTGCAGACAAACGATTGTCTTCTGTAATTGGCATGACACCAATATGCATATGTGGTGTCGCTTCATCCATATGAACCATCGCATACAACGTATTTTGTTTCCCATAACGTTGTTGAATAAACTCTAACGAACTTTCAAAATAACGTTTCTGTTCTTCTAAACTTAATGAATGCATGTAATCAGGAGAAGCTGTTACTACAAATTCTGAAAGTACAACCGAATTGGCTCGTGGCTTTCGTTTTACTCGTTCACTGATCTCTTGTTTAATTGTGCTTTCATATCTAATTTTTTGCTGATTCAACAAATCATAATTTTGTTCACTTTTCGAATAATCAATATCCAAATTTGATTTGCTTTTTCCTTGTCTTTGGTTATGTTTTTGAATCCCTTGCACATCAGAAATTTGAAATTTCTGCATGTGAATGATTGCAAATTTGTTCATCTTTTTCCCTCACAATTGTCTTCCGTAAGAGGACTACTTTTGAGACCATCATAACACATCGAGAGAGCGAATCCAAAGTTTTGGTATAGCCCACTATACCAAATTACATTTGGTGTGGGCTCTGCGAGACCTAGTTGGCTTCGCCAAATCACGCCACAGCGTGATAAAATCCGAGGGGCCTTGCCCCACACCCCACAAGGGGAACTCTTCCCCTTGACCCCATCAATCGAACTCCCCAACCCCTCACTCCTTGAGGGGCTCCCTCGCCGATCGGCATCCCCAAAACGGTTCGTTTTGAGGAAATGCCAAGAGGGTGATAAATCGGCTGCACGAGTCAATTCCTTAATGCTCCTTTCATGGATCAGCATAAACCGCTGATCCGTTCCAGTCCGCTTACCATTGACTCTTACTGTTTATCTTTCTTCTCCTATTGTATTAAATGATGAGTATCTATGATATAATATATATCCATCACTAAATCTACCTAAAAGGGTTGTATCCTTTTAAAAACTACATTTAAAAATGTAAGTTCAAGTTGCTGTATTAGCTGAATTGCATACAAAAAACCAATTCTATACAAAGGAATTGGTTTTTTGTATAAGAAAAATAAAATATGAAACTGTGCATATTTACTAATTAATTCCCAGAAATAGAAAAAGTTGAGTTATAATAAATAGATAAATACCCTTTCAGTTTCCTATGAACTGTAATTTAATCTGTTCTTAGTACGAAGTCTTTTTTAAAGACTTCGTACTTTTTTTGCCTACCAATAAAACAAATCATTAAAATAAAAAGATTCATATAACCATCAATTAACTCTCTTTAACTAACATATATCCTATATATTCTCAAGGTGGTATGCTTATAGTATGAATTTGATATATGGAGGCATAGCAAATACAAATGAATTATAGAATATTACACTATATTGGTTTATTTATA
>NZ_JBNLYE010000348.1:0-4009 GCF_050172095.1 Bacillus sp. GMs2/2 | reverse complement strand
ACAATCCTAGTCCCAAAATACATGCTATTGCTAACACACCGAAAAAGCTTTTTAAATGAATAGAATAGGCAATATAGCTTCGAATATACAAATGATTTACAATACAAATCAATACGTAAGTAATTAGTGTACTATACGCTGCTCCATCTATGCCAAACTTCTGCACGAACATCATGTTTAACACGACTTTCACACAACTCGCACCAATAACAATCCATGCAGCTTGTGCAGAACGGTTAATGCCCTGTAAAACACCTATTGATAATACCATAACCGCAGTAAAATACGAACTGCCAATCATAACTGTTAACATACTACTGCCTTTTACATCTGTGAACAATCCGACATTTAACGGTACTGTTAATGCCATCAACCATATTGTTAACGGCGCTGTCAAAACATGCGCTAGTCGATTTGTATTTTGAATTGTTATTTTCGCCAAATTTATATCTCTTTTGGCCAATGCGGAAGTTAAGAGTGGTATTAACGGAAATACAATTGCACTTGCAAAAATAACAATTATTTGCGTGAATGCAAAACCGCGACTGTATATTCCAAATTGTTCTTGAATTTCTGTTGATGATCCTTGTAATACATGCGGTATTGTAAGCGAGTCTACTAAATTTAAAAGTGGCATTGATAAAGCTCCGATAGCGATTGGGATCGATACCCGCAATATCTTTTTGCCGTTTTCTCTTAAATCTCGGAGCGAATAGGAATTGCTTTTATTGTAGTATGGACTTCTATTATATTTTATACGCAAATATATAAGCGAACTAATGACTCCAAGAAAAGAGCCAACCATCGCACCACTAGTAATAACAGTATTACTCTTATCCCATGATACTAGTATGTAAGCAATTATTAACATAAAAAACACACGTACAAATTGCTCAATGACCTGTGATACCCCTGTTGGTTTCATATCACCGAAACCTTGAAAATACCCTCTATACACCGCCATGTATGGCGCAATGAGTAATGCTAATGAAGTAATAAGCAACGGCATTCTAGTTTCTTGTCCACCGAGCATATTCGCAATTTCAATAGAAAATAATACAATGACTAAACAGCCGAAAATGCCAAATGCTATCCCAATAATTGACGCTGATTTAAATAATTTCGCAATTTCCTTTTGCTTATTTTTTTCGTTCAACTCTGCAATTAGTTTCGAAATTGCAAGTGGAACTCCGGCTACTGATAATGTAAGAGCAATCATATATACAGGAAAAACAAGGCGAAAAATACCAAGCACTTCATCTCCTGCAATATTTTGTAATGGAATTTGAAAAAAACTACCAAGCAATTTTGACAAAAAAGTTGTAATGGTTAAAATTGCTGCTCCTTTTACAAATGTTTTATTCATATTTTTTCTCTTTTCTTTTATACATATACTCTCAAACATATTGTTTTAAGCGATAGGGATTCATTTTATCCCATTGGTTATCATAACAAATTTATTATAGGTTGAATACTTGGTTTTTTTTTCAAACTAGAAAAGCGAACCCATTTAAGCCTGTCTCTTCACAATATTTTTCTAATTCCTTCCATTATATATGTACACACTATAAGCGTTTCTGTTACGCCAAAAGAGCCCTTCCTCTCTGTCACTGCGATACATATTACTAAAAACATTATAAAAACATCCCACAACTCTACATTATAATTTATGTAAAATTGTGAGATATTCTAATTACTATCTAAACACTTAAGATTTTCAATTGCTCTTTCTGTTCATCGCTTGCCATTACTGCGATTGTTTTTTCAATACTCGGATGTACTTGCTCAAGCTTTACACTTGCTCCTACTTTATTTGATTGCTCAACAAAATTTAATAATGCCATAGCTCCTGATACATCCATATAACGCACATCTTTCATACGTAAAACAACCGGTGACTTCACATCTTGTAAAGTAGAGAAAATACGATCTACTGATAGGAAAGAGAGCGGCCCTTGAATTGTGTACGTTTCTTCTTTTTCTTTTACGATAGAAGTTTTACGTTCTTTACATTTCACCATATATATGATGAACGAAAGAATAATACCGAAGGCAACAGCAATCATTAAATCGAACTTCACCGTTACAATCATCGTTACGAGCATAACAACGACATCACCTTTAGGAGCGACATGCATCTTTTTCATGCTTCCCCAATCGAACATTCCAATACCAGTTAAAATTAAAATACCTGATAATACAGCAAGTGGAATATATTGTACGACCGAACCAAGACCCATAATAAAAATAAATAAGATAACACTATGCATACATGCCGAAAGTGCCGTTTTACCGCCACTTCTTATATTCACGATAGACCTTACAGTCGCACCTGCACCTGCTAATCCGCCAAACAATCCGCTCATCATATTACCGATACCTTGTCCAACGAGCTCTTTATTACTTTTATGACGTGTACCTGTCACATTATCCATTACGACCGATGTTAACAACGAGTCAATCGACCCTAACAAAGCAATACTAAGCGCTGGTAAAATAAGTGCTGCTATTCCTGTTCCACTTAAAGATGGAATATGAAGCGTAGGTATCGCTTCTGGAATAGTTCCAATCTTTTCAATTACTTTATTTAGTGAAAGATTTCCGATAATCGGTAACTTTACTGTAAGTCCTTCGAGTAGAGAAGAAAATAAAGGAAGCAAAGCTGTCACACCGACTAGTGCTACTAAACTAGACGGAATCGCCTTAATCCATTTACCAGAAACAATCATTACAATAATCGTTAACACAACAAGTAGAAAACTATTTTGTACGTGTTTTATTTCGCCTAAAATAATGATTAATGCAATACCATTCATAAATCCTGAAACGACAGGATACGGAATATATCGAACGTAAGAACCGAGCTTACATACACCGAATAAAATTTGAAATAATCCTGCCATCATAAAGGCAATAAAACTTGCCTCTAACCCGTGCGTCGCAATAACTCCTGTTGCAATAACGGTAATCGGTCCAGTTGGCCCTGTTACTTGCCCAGGTGTCCCGCCAAATAACGCTGCGAATAAACCTGCAAAAATTGCACCATACAATCCAACAAGCGCTCCCTCAGACGTTCCTGTCGCAGCAATACCAAACGCAATCGCAAGTGGTAACGCAACAATCGCAACAGTAAATCCTGCTAAACATTCCTTTGCTATTTTTTGAAACATAAAAAAACCACCTTTGTATAAAGTCCATGTTCCATTGTACACCTAAAAAGATACATTCGTTAGCTCACTTTTTACATTCTCGTGACGTAAACGTATTCAACGAAAAGTTTTCCCCTTATCTTTGGAAACAATTGCAACTATGCTATAATGAACAAATTAAATCTTTTACTATATACTTGGAGGCACTATGCTAACTTTTGAAGAAAAATTATCGATTATTGAATCTTTCCCAGAACTAGAAAGAAAGAACGTATCATTAAAACGTGTAAACTTCCACTTTGAAGAAAGTCGTTTAGATAAAAAGAACGTTGTATTTCATTTACACCCAAATGGAAATGGATTTGTATATGCAAGCGGTATTAAAGGTTATAAAACAGATGATAAAGGTATGGTTAACATCCGTGAGTTTTCAGCAGAGGAGTTACGTTCAGTAATTGAGAAATCAATTGACCTTCTATCACAAGAAGAGGTAGTAGCACCTGTAGAACCTGCGAAAGAAGAAGAATGGCAGAACGAAGATGGTCATATTCTTACTCTTATTTCAGAGGATGACATGTGGAACGTGTACGCTGGTGTAAACTTAGACGGTACATTCAACTCTTATCCAGAAGCTGCGGAATACCTTGATGAAGAAGGCTTTTCACGCAAATAAAAATAGAAACCTATTTCATTCAACGACTTTTATAGTAATCAAAGAAGACACTTAAGGTGTCTTTTTTTGTTATATAAACTCCTTTCTCACACTATCTCTACTAATTTTCATAAAATGATTCAGAGGAGGTTTATATGAATACAACTGCTAAATTAATAAATTGGAAAGAACATGGCGATATGATTAT
>NZ_JBNLYE010000347.1:0-4032 GCF_050172095.1 Bacillus sp. GMs2/2 | reverse complement strand
AGCGATGCTTTAGAATTTTTTGTAGAAGAAGATGCGATTGTTCTACAAAAATATACACCTCATGGTACTTGTCCTATCACAGGAGAAATATCTTCAAGGAATGTAAAACTAGTAGGTGGAAAGCTGACGTTGAGTCCAGAAGGTGTAAAACAACTGCTAGCTGAACTAGAACCATACAAAGTAACTGTATGAGAAGAATAGGGGGAGAATTCATTGGAAACGAAATTACAATCATTTCAAAAGGATAGAGGTAAGAACATACTATTTTCACAGGAACACTTATTACAAGAAGCGTTTCAAAAGAAGAAGGATATCACGTTAATCCTGTTAAAAGGACTACATATAAAAGGGATAATAAGAGGATATGATACTTTTTCTATTTTAATAGAATATGAGGGGAAACAACAGCTTGTATATAAACATGCAATCTCCACGATTCGATTCTAAAGCCCACGGACAGGACGTTCACACATTTGCCGGTACCTGACCTCCCTTAGAAAAATAACTAAGGGTATAACTTTTATGTTATAATTTAATACTCAGCCAATATTTATACTATACAACGACGTCTAAAATAGTAACTGAAAAACCCAGCCCTATTCTATATAGATATGGGTTTTTCTACTTCTAGTTTATCATATAAAACCCAACATGAAGCGGAGAGAATGGTACTATGTATCCTAAGTTTTTTGATAAAATGGCCTTTTCAAAAGAGCATAAAGATTTATTAATTCAGTTGTATAATAAAGAAATTACAAGAAATGAGTATAATCGTGTATTAAACAATCTATATGAGACAAAGCCTAAGGTAAATGAAAATAAGAACCAAGATAAAGTGCTGGGTTCTGCTGCAAAGTTTTTTTAACAGATAAAAACCTGGTATGATTACAGTTTACTCTTTTTTCATAAATATTACTCCGATTTGAAATATGAAAGTAAGACTTCTAAAATGTTAGGTCTTAGAAGTCTTAGATTTTCCATATATGGGTCTTGCAATATTATCTTTCTTGTCCTTCTGTTTGATTCGCTTGGAATTCCATTTTCATCGCAATACTATCTCCCTGAAATATATTCTGATCCATATTATTATCTTCGAAGATAAACTTTATCCAGAACCAATCCATCTTACCGGCCTTTAATCCACCCGTCTCTGCCCATTTTGCAAGGAATACTTTATGAGACGTGACTTCCGGATTTTGTGATTTTAATTCTGCAAGAGTTGTTTCGTATACAGGACTTTTAGCTGGATCCCAATCCCAAAGAAATTGTACTTTAATATGTTTACCGAAATCGTCTTCCTGATTATCTCGTTTTAAATCGTTCACGGTATAATCCACTTTCATTAGAACATCTTTAATATCTAACGTACCACTATTTTTTAAATTGAATTTCTTTAAAATTTTATCCCCAGGTTTTAAATTATCTAAATTGAGAGAAGTGGTAGGCTGCATAGCAAGATCTAATGTCCCCGCGGCTAATGTGTTATTCGTCACAACTTGATCACTAAAATACGCATATGTCCCCCCACCAATTAAAGATAAACCAATAGCGGCTGAAACCACTCCCATACCTAATTTCTTTTTCAAAGACATGTTTTATTCCTCCCTATAGTATTTTTCCCTATTAAATCAAAAACCTTTCCCCATACAGGTGTAACATAAATTTGAATTTTTTTATTGATTATAAGATACACCTATATTGAAAAAATCACAGGAATATTCTTTATGTATTAGGATCGCGTGTCCGTCGACATAAGAAACTTTATTTCCCCAATTATCCAAAAATCTTATTCTTTCTAAATAAGTTAAATAGAAAGAGCGAAGAAGTAACCGATAAAAAGGAGACTAAAAAAATATTTCGTAGTCTCCTTTTTGATTTTACTTATTGAACCATAGCAGATACGATTACAGTAAATTCAGAGGTAGCATTCTTAGGGTTAGCAATATAAAGAGATCTTTTTGATATAACACTTGTCCGATTGCCACTTAATACACCAGAGAAATGAGTAGGGTCCGTTGCAGCGGACTTATCTTCCATTACATTAAAGCTAATAAAGTCCGGATCTCCGCCTCCTATAACCTCCCATTTCAAATATTTTGTTCCTGCAGGAAGATTCTCAGTACTAAAGTTGCCACTTGAACGATTTTTCTGTCCTGGTTGTGGCTCTTTACCTGATCTTACTCTTGCAATCTCTACTGTCGCTTTTGTTTCCATATCCATTCCCCATTTCATAATAATTGTATATTTTAGTTAGGTTACTACAGTAACCTAACTAAAATATACAATTTGTAGAAAAAAATGGGTATTGAGAAATATTGCGGCGTCTTTATTCATAAATTAAAGCATATATGTTTATTCCAACTAATGATGTAGCATTCCGAACATTATCAATGTAGAGTTCTTTATTTTGTACTACTTCAGTTCGATTTTCGTGTAAAACATCACTAAAAATAAGGTCATCTATGTCCCAGAACTTATCTTCCATTACGTCAAAAAGAATATCATCTAAATCATCGCTACCTGCTAATTCCCATTTCAAAAAACTCGTGCCTTCGGGTAAAGTTGCAGTACTAAATAACTGACCTGGATATATAGTTGCTACCAATTGCCTCTTTTTTTATCTTCATGTTCATTAGCCCCTTTTCCAATAAGCATCATTTACTAAAATATATATTTTTTAGAGGTATTTAGGTATTGATAAAATCTACAGAATACTTATTATTGGTGAATGCGAAAACATAAAGATAGTCTAAAAAAATTACTTTATTAGGTTGAGATTTTTTAACCGTTTAAAAAGGTATACCTTTACAAACTAACGGGCCCTATCTATGAAACGTTGGAATATCAAGTTTATAAAGGTGATTCGAATCATTTTATAAACGTTTATTTTTAATGAATACCTTTATAAACAAAAATGGTATAATTGTGGTAACAAATGTAAGGAGAATACAAAACATGGCAAATATTTATGGATATATACGTGTAAGTACAAAAGATCAAAATGAACAACGTCAGTTACATAAGATGATGGAACGAGGAGTGGAAGCTCGACGCATTTTTGTCGATAAAGCAAGTGGACGACATTTTGATCGTCCTCAATATCAATTATTACGAAAGATATTAAGTACAGGTGATATTGTTTACATAGATGCCTTAGATCGTATGGGCCGCAATTATGATGAGGTAATTTCAGAATGGAAGTATATAACAAGAGAATTACAAGCGGATATCGTAGTTTTAGAAAATGAAACCTTGTTTGATAGTCGGAAATTTCGTGAGATGGGTGATATGGGCCGATTAATGGAAGATCAATTTTTATCTTTGCTTTCCTATGTAGCGGATCAAGAGCGAAAAAAAATTCGACAGCGGCAAGCTGAAGGAATTGCCTTAGCTAAATCTCAAGGAAGACATTTAGGTCGCCCACAATTTAACCTCTCAAAATTAAGTTCCAAACAACTTCTTATAATAGAAGAAACTTATCCGAAGTGGAAAAATAGAGAAGTAAGCGGGGTTAAATTAATGGAACTATTGGGACTAAAGAAAAATACATTTTATAAAATAATAAAAGAATATGAAAGCAAACTAGACCAGCTATAGACTGGTCCTCTTTTATTAATAAATTGTTAAAACTTATTCAGTTGTTCACAGATACAAGCCCATATTTAACAGACTAATGTTTTAAATTTAGAAGGAAAGAGAGGGAATATATAAAATATTTTCAAAAAACATACAATCTATAAAGATAAATAGTAGATTTTTTTAATATAAAGATGTATAATATTAATGAATTCAGTTATTATTCTGAATTCATTAATTTTTAAAAATGGAGGCGTTATCATGGAATTAAAATCAATGAAATTAGAAGTGCTTACTGAAAAGGAAGCTGAAAAAATTGATGGTGGAAAAAAAGGTAGCTGGAGCAATGATTGGAAAGATGGATCAGTAGGCTATGGTGCGGGCTGTGCCCTTGCTAGTTGGCTTTACAATAAAAAGCTTTGTCAAGGAGATTTCTAATAAAAAAGAGAGCTATAA
>NZ_JBNLYE010000346.1:0-4065 GCF_050172095.1 Bacillus sp. GMs2/2 | reverse complement strand
GTTGGGGAGTTCGATTAATGGGGTCAAGGGGAAGAGTTCCCCTTGTAGGTTTGGACAAAGTCCAAGGTTTGGTTCGGCTTGCCGAACAGCCCCGCAGGGCACACCTTTACGATAGTAAAGTATAGTGTGCTATACTTTACATGGAAGTCCACCGAAAAACAGGGGTGAAGTCTATATACTTTATATGGTTCTAGGGACTGATAAGGACGTAGAACCATATGGAAAAGAGGCGAAAAAATGAGTTACGCAATTTGCCGAATGCAGAAATTTAAAATGCGAGATGTGAAGGGAATTCAGATTCATAATCAGAGAGAGAAAGAAAGTCATACAAATCATGACATTGAATCGGAGCGAACGCATCTTAATTATGATTTACATAATGATGGCCACATTGATTATTTGAAAATGGTAAAAGACAAAATTGAACAGAATGTAGAAACCAATCGGGCAATTCGCAAAGATGCTGTTGTAATGTGTGAGTTTGTGGTGACAAGTGATAGAGAATTTTTTGATGTACTGGATATGGTTGATCCGGCTCAACAAAAAGTGTTTTTCAAAGAAGCGTATAGCTTCTTAAAAGAACGATATGGAGAGAGGAATATTGTACATGCAGCGGTACATTTGGATGAGAAAACACCTCATATGCACGTTGGCATGGTTCCAGTAACGGAAGAAAATAAGCTATCAGCCAAACAAATTTTTAACCGAAAAGAATTGGTTTCACTCCAGGACGATTTTCATGCTCACATGGTAGAAAAGGGCTTTTATTTGGAACGTGGTGTATCAAGTGACAAAAAGCATGTAGAAATGCGAAAATTCAAGGCAATGACCGCAAAGGAAGAGATAAATGCTTTAGAAAAAGAGATCGGACAATGCCTACAGAAAAAAGAAGTAGTAAATAAACAGATGGAACAATTAGAATCTCGTTTGAATCAATTACAAAATGCAGTGAAATCAACAAATAAAGTCGATAAGATGGAAGTTAAACATAAAGGTGGTATTTTACGCTCTAAAACCGTTGAAATGAGCGTAGAAGACTTTGAAGAGCTCAAAACTAAGGCAAAGGCATCAGAAGCCTTTAAACGTGAAAATATGACGTTACATCGCAAAAATGAAGCATTGCAAGCGAGTAATACAGATTTACATACAACAGTGAAGCGTTTGGAAAAAGAAAATGAAGGGTTAAAGCCATATAAGGGCAAATATGAACGTCTAGCAAAATTGTTTGATGAAATGAATAAATTTTATGAGAAGTTTATTCCAAAAGAAGTGTCAAAATTTCATGAAATAATTGGTTTTTGTAAGAGAAAAGTAAATGCATCCATAAATAGATTTAGTTCTCTTAGATATTCGGAAAAAGCATTGAATGAAAATGAGAAAAGAGGATATGAAACAGCATCAAAGTTTCTTGAAAATCAAAGAAAAGAACAAAAACAACAAAGAAAAGAACGTGGGGATGAACGAGAATTATAAAAAGCATTACACTAATTGGTGTAATGCTTTTTATTTAGGTACAAAATTAATTTTTGGAAGGATGTGTTTTTGTAAACTATTATCACTAAACGAACTTAAAGTTTGTGTATTTGCATCAAATTGTAGTCCTAATGCCTTAAATATAACTTCTGTTTGTACAGGGGATAGACTAAATGATACTGTGTCGTCATCTAAATAAATATTTAATTCAACGCCTTCAATCATTATTCTTCATCTCCAATTTTTTTGATTCATTTGTTGGTATCTTTTGTTCTGGGAGAGATTTTTGTTTCCCTCTTAAAACCTCAATAGAATTTAAAGGTTTTTCTTCTTCGTAATAACTTAATAATATTTGTCGCTTTGTATCGTTTCCTTTCATCATGATGTTAGGATTTACGATATAAACGCCATTTTGTTTTTTCTTGATGAAGTTGTTTGCTTGCAACTTTTTCATTAATTTTGCAATAGTAGGTTCGGAGACTCCTACATCTTTTGAGATTTGTTTATATGTTCCTATGAACAAATTATTAGATTGATTTGTGTTTTCAGCTATGTAAATAAAAATATCTAATTGTTTATTGTCTATAATACCTAGAACTGTTAAGAAATCCATTAAATACATTTTCCAAAAATTTTTAGTTCCATATACTCTTTTTGTTATTTGATCTACATGAATAACTTCCCCAGTTTCAGTATCTACTAATTCTCGTTTTTTTTGACCTACTAAGGTTTGACTTTCAGCATGATATTCCAGATTTTTCTCATATTCCGTCATGATTTTAAGCTCCCCTTACTTAATTTATATTTTAGTAACTGCTTAATGTTTTAAATCTTATACTAAAAACAAAAAGAAGTAAATACTTAAATTTAAATTAAGTAAACACGAAACAAGAGTTAAGTAAAGACTTAAAGAAAGTTAAGTGCCTAAAATCGTTAAAACCATTGATATGACTGGGTTTGTACCACTTTTTTGTTTAATTTACTCTCTTCTATAATCAAAGGGGCTTTTCCTCATGCAATGGTCAGGTAGTATTTTTTGAAAAAACCACTCAAAAAATCTCCACCTTTCCTCCATTGCATGAGGAAATTCGGCAGGTGATAGCATACCGCCAAGCCGAACATACCAAAAACGAGGATTTCGGTTGCTCGACTTGGACTAGCAATTATACCAGCCGAACCGCCTAGATCTATCGATCAAAACAGTTAGCTTTTTCTATATTCAGTTACGTTAAGTTCGTGGGGTTTAGCCCCCACACGACTAGCCAACACTCACACCCAAAAACAAGGGGATTATGTTTTAAGAAGGAATAATTAAATTTTTTGTTTAATTTATAGATATATACAATTATGGAGGTTATATATTTATGGTATTACAAAGAGTAAGCTTAATAACAATCGGTGCTTTTAATTTGCCAGTTCTTCGTAAGTTTTATAAAAGTCTAGGATGGGAAGAAACAGAAATAAGTTCGGATACTTATGCTGCGTTTAAAACAGCAGGTGTTATTCTTTCTATATTTCCTATTGAAGAATTAGCAAAAGATGCTGGAGTTTCAATTACTCAAGGTGTAGAAACATTTCGTGGTGTAGCTTTTGCTATTAACGTAGATAATCCTGAGCAAGTTGATGCAACAGTTGAAGAAGTACGGAAAATAGGTGGAAAAATCTTGAGAGAACCAAGTAATGCTTTTTGGGGTGGAAGAACATCTTATTTTGCTGATCCTGAGAATAATCTATGGGAAATTGCATGGAATCCAGATTCTGTATTTGATGAAAGAGGAGCTATGATTTCTTTTTAGCAAGAAACTGTTTTTGATAAAGTAAGAATAAAAATAACAAGATGCATATTTGAAACGCCTATCAGGTTATCTGAGAGGCGTTTTTGTTCTTTGGTGTTTTTGTATGAATAAGAAAATACAGATAGGTTAGAGGTAAATCTGGAGCGTTTGAAAGGTATATAACAAGTTTGGGTGATGTTGATTTTATAGAAAAAAAGAGGTGAAAAGTTAGGTAGTATTGCAAAAGTAAAAACTTAAATTTCTACTTCTGTAATACTTGGGTTTTATGGTACTTAATGGTACAATTATATGTACTAAAAGGTACATTTTGGAGGTACTAAAATGGACAAAGAAAAAACGATTCAAGTCAAGTTTACAGTGAATGAAGAGCAATATAAGAAGTTAGAAATATTAGCAAAGATGAGAGAATTGTCTGTACCACAGTTTTGTAAGTTGACTTCGTTACAAGTGAAGACACAACCAGCTAGACCGATTGTAGTAAATGATGAATATGTGATGCCAGAATCAGAAGTGTTGCTGATGAAAGAAGTAGAAGAACGTTATAACGTAGAGAATCAATTTTTAAAAATAGATAAAGAGTTTAATGAACGATTATATGAATATGCAGTGAAACAACAAGAGCGAAGTAAAAACGATCAATAGAGATCTTTGCGTGTGTTGGTCAATCAAAACGGACCTAGCGAAGCAAAGGGAGTATTTGACTTGATCAACTACACTACACCCGAACCCTCTTGGCACTGAACAAACTACCGTTTGTTCTTGCCAACCGGCGAGGGAGCCCCTCAAGGATTGAGGG
>NZ_JBNLYE010000345.1:0-4068 GCF_050172095.1 Bacillus sp. GMs2/2 | reverse complement strand
AAAGTGAAGCTACCATCTCAAAAACGATTTTTTGAATGGCAGAAAAACAAGCCTTATTCTAAAAAGACTAAACTTTTTAGAGCAGGATTATATAAAACAAATTACACTAAATATTATGAAGAAGAAGGGGTGTATAGATTGTCCCAATACGAAACACCATTGTTTACCGCTTTAGTTGAGCACAGTAAGCGAAATCCAATTCAATTCCATATTCCTGGTCATAAAAAAGGACAGGGCATGGATCCTACATTTCGCGAATTTATTGGGCATAATGCATTAGCAATTGATTTAATTAATATTGCGCCACTCGATGATTTACATCATCCAAAAGGTATGATTAAAGAAGCACAGGATTTAGCAGCCGCTGCATTCGGTGCAGATCATACTTTCTTTTCTATTCAAGGTACAAGTGGTGCTATTATGACAATGGTGATGAGCGTTTGCGGTCCTGGTGACAAAATCCTAGTACCACGAAACGTGCATAAGTCAGTAATGTCAGCTATTATTTTCTCAGGCGCAAAACCGATTTTCATGCATCCTGAAATCGATCCGAAGCTCGGTATTTCTCATGGAATCACAATTCAATCTGTCAAAAAAGCACTTGAAGAGCACTCAGATGCAAAGGGCTTACTTGTTATTAACCCAACGTACTTTGGGTTTGCTGCAGACTTAGAACAGATTGTACAATTAGCACATTCTTATGACATCCCTGTACTAGTCGACGAGGCTCATGGTGTTCATATTCATTTTCACGATGAATTACCCATGTCAGCGATGCAAGCTGGTGCAGATATGGCAGCAACAAGTGTTCACAAATTAGGAGGCTCTTTAACTCAAAGTTCTATTCTTAATGTGAAAGAAGGCTTAGTGAATGTAAAGCATGTCCAATCTATTATTAGCATGCTTACGACTACATCAACTTCTTACATCTTGTTAGCATCCCTTGATGTTGCGAGAAAGCGTCTTGCTACAGAAGGAACAGCACTCATAGAACAAACAATACAATTAGCTGAACATGTTCGTGATGCTATAAATTCTATTGAGCATCTTTACTGTCCCGGAAAAGAAATGTTAGGTACAGATGCTACCTTTAACTATGATCCAACAAAGATAATTGTATCTGTAAAAGATTTAGGTATTACCGGCCACCAAGCTGAAGTATGGCTTAGAGAGCAATATAACATTGAAGTAGAACTCTCAGATCTATACAACATACTATGTCTTATCACTTTGGGAGATACAGAAAGTGATACAAATACACTTATTGCAGCTTTACACGATTTAGCAGCAACATTTAGAAATAGGGCAGATAAAGGTGTTCAAATACAAGTAGAGATTCCAGAAATTCCAGTGCTAGCACTTTCTCCTCGAGATGCTTTTTATTCGGAAACAGAAGTCATTCCATTTGAAAATGCAGCGGGTCGTATTATAGCTGATTTTGTTATGGTTTATCCGCCAGGGATTCCAATCTTTACTCCGGGGGAAATTATTACACAAGAAAACTTAGAGTATATTAGGAAAAACTTAGAAGCAGGTTTACCTGTACAAGGTCCTGAAGATATGACCTTACAAACATTACGTGTTATTAAAGAGTACAAGCCTATCAGTTGATAGGCTTTTTTTTTCACCTTTTTTCCTTTTCTTCATACGATACTTAAGAATGTAACGTATAGGTGGGGATACTATTATGATTGTAATAGGCCGTTCTATTGTACATCCTTATATTACAAATGAATATGAGCCATTTGCAGCAGAGAAACAACAAATTTTATCAATAATGGCAGGAAATCAAGAAGTTTATTCCTTCCGAACAGCTGATGAACTCAGCTTTGATCTCAATTTACGAGTTAATATTATTATCTCTGCACTAGAGCTTTTTCAAAGTGGATTTCAGTTTCGCACATTTCAACAATCCTTTTGCAACCCCCAGTATTGGAAAAGAACATCCCTTGGAGGATTCGAGCTTCTTCCAAACATACCATCTTCTATTGCCATACAAGATATTTTTAAAAATGGAAAACTATATGGAACTGAATGCGCAACCGCTATGATCATTATTTTTTATAAAGCTTTACTATCATTGTATGAGGAAGAAACTTTCAATCGTCTATTTGCAAATCTTTTACTTTATACATGGGACTACGATCAAGATCTAAGGCTCATAACAAAAAACGGTGGCGATCTTGTTCCAGGTGACCTCGTTTACTTTAAAAACCCACAAGTGAATCCAGCTACGATTGAGTGGCAAGGAGAAAACACAATCTATTTAGGAAATTTCTTTTTTTACGGACATGGCGTGGGTGTAAAAACAAAAGAAGAAATTATTTATTCATTAAATGAACGAAGAGTCCCTTACGCTTTTATTTCAGCTTTCTTGACTGATACTATTACCCGTATCGATAGCCGTATAATGAGCCAATATGCTTCTTCTAGTACACCACAGACATCCATAAGCTTTATTCCAATTAGAGATGATGCAATCGTTGCAACAGTTGGTCATACAACTACAATTTATTAAAAAAGCGCCTACACATGTAGGCGCTTTTTCTTATTATTAAGCTTTTGTATGTTCTTTATGGTCACATTCGCAATGAGATCCACATTTCCCGTATAGTACTGTTGATTTTTCATCTTCAAAATGTCCAATTGTTCCTTCACATACTTGGCATACGATTGTTCCCATTTTCATTTCCCCCTGAGTTTTAATAGTAATCTATTTATTTATCATTAAGCTTTCGCATTATCTTTTCTAGCACAGTCACAATTTGTTCCACATTTTCCGTAAAGTACCGTCGTTTTCTCATCTTCAAAATGTCCGATTGTTCCTTCACATACTTGGCATACGATTGTTCCCATTTTTCATTTCCCCCTAAGTTTATGGTCCTAAAAACTTTTAGCTGTCCATTTCCTATCAATTATTGGGCTTTTGTATGCTCTGTGTGATCACATCCGCAAGATCCACATTTCCCGTAAAGTACCGTTACTTTCTCATCTTCGAAGTGTGCAATTGTACCTTCACAATCTTGACATACGATTGTTCCCATTTTTCATTTCCCCCTAAGTTTATAATCCCAAAAACTTTTTTGTAACCGCTTAACTTTCTGTCTTTATTTTAATATGTTATACTTTTTACGTCAATAGGTTTTTAGTATAACACATTAAATATTTTTAATTTAAATTAGTATGCGATATTAAAATAAAAAACAGCCATATTTATAAGTACGACTGTTTCACATTAATTATTCTTCATATTCCGCATGTAAAGAAGTTGACGGAACTAGAAATTTGAAAAACTGAGCTAACTCCTTTGCTTCCTCTTCTGATCCTAATTTAAAAATCTCCTGTATATATTGAACATTCTCTACATCATCTCGTCCGAGTAAAGTAGACCTTCCTGTTTGCATACAAACAATGAGCGGCTTTCCAAAAAACATATTTGTATAAATAACACCAAAATCATAACGTGTATCATGTGTCATAAACCCTAAAAATCGTACCTTCACACTTTCATGCTCATCATACAATTTTTCAAACATTAGTTTCCACCTTTCTACATCACGTTTCATTAATAGTATATTAAACAAAACATGTAATACTCCTTTTAATTGTCAAAAAATTCAGTAGGATGTAGAATGATAGTATTCTACTAAGCTAGGGGGAACTTATATGCAACACGCCTTTATTACGCTTGTACCGAAATCCAACCAACAATCAGTTTCAATAGATGATATAAAACAACTTTTTCATTATTATAAAACAGTTACTTCTAAAACTGGTGCCCAAATTAATTACACGTATACAAATACCGCTTTTCCTTATGAAATTTTAGATACATCTACAACAACATTAAAACTTCAATCCACTCACGACCGGTATGACTCAATTTATATTGGTGTTGGTATAGAAAATGAACAATCTTTCATCCAAGTTTCTTTACCACCTAATGCAACATTTGGTGACAAAGGGAAAGCAAATGAATTTTGCCGTTTTTTAGCGAAGAAATTAGAAGGAGAGTTACAATTATTTAATGGAAGAACAATGTATTTTTATAAACGCTAATTTAAAAAA
>NZ_JBNLYE010000344.1:0-4098 GCF_050172095.1 Bacillus sp. GMs2/2 | reverse complement strand
ACAATTTTTCTCTTCTTCTAAAATAGTAGCAAGTTCACAGCTCGTTGCTTCAGGAAACATTTCCTCAATTAATGTAAGTACCTTTTGGGCAATTCCTTTTCCTTGATAACTCGGATGAATAAACATTGGACTGATCCAAAATTTAGAGGGTGTTTCTTTTTGTGAAATGCATATCGCTCCAACAAGATTCATTGCCACTATTATTTTATAGAAGCCACCGTCTACATGATTTATTCTACAAATAGTTTTTTCGATAGTTTCATTTGCTGGATTAGTTTCATAGTCTTTATATTTATGTAATAAAGGGCTAAATGAGTCTATTTGCATTTGAAATATAACTTCTGCATCACTTTCTGTCGCCTTCTCTAATATAATATCCATGTTACCAATTAAGTCGCTTTCTTAACGAGGTAATATGAGCGGTATGATGACGACCATGCCATGCGTATAGTCCTATTGCAACAGCAAGTTTTGTTTCACCAGTTTCAGGATGGTTAAATGTCTTTTCTAAATCTTCAATTTCTAGAGAATATAAAAGGTTAACCCATCTTTTATGTAATGAATCTAGCATTACTAGTGAAACATCTACCGATAATTTTGAATCGGGTAACTCTGCCCACTTCTCTTCTTTATACGGCTTAATAGTTGGATTCTTTTCTGTCAGTGCTAATTTAAAGCGTATGTAGCTATTCATATGGCTATCAACAACGTGATGAACTACTTGACGTACAGTCCACCCTCCAACGCGATATGGTGTATCTAACTGCTTCTGATCTAAATCTTTAATTGCCTTTGTTAGTTCATGAGGTAAATCTTCAATTTCTTGAATCCATGTATCAATCATTTCTTCAGTTATAGGACGTTTGTATGTAAATTGGCCAATTGGATAACGTAAATCATTCATGAATAAGTCCTCCTTATTATAAGCGTGAAGTATTTCTCCAAATATAATGTACAAACTTCACATGTTCTCCATTTAATTCTACAGAAGTTGTATCTGATTCGTTTTGATAAGAAGAAAATCCGCTTTTTTCTAGTACAATTTGTGATGCGAGATTATTAGTCGTTGTTTTAGCATGAACTTCAGTAATTTCATTATTTTTCGCTACGTCTAAAATTAATTTTACGGCTGCTGTTGCAACTCCTTTTTTAGTAAATTTTTCTCCGACCCGATACCCTAGCGAACTAATTCGAGTTTCTGTATCTATATCTACTAAATTTATTCGTCCTACAATTTCTTTTTCTTCATTACGAATTAAATAAAAATAAGAATCTCCATCCGCCTGTTCTATTAATAAATCGTCTAGTAGTTTTTGGAAATATTCAAATTCAAAATATTTCGAGCCGCGATTTGGTACCATTGTTTCAAAAAAAGATTTATTCGTAAGTTCAAACGTAAATAAATCCTTAGCATCTTGTTTCTTTAGTTGCTCTATGTATATTTCCATCCCGTATTCTCCTTCTTGATTTACTAACTGTTATACATTCTTTTTTAATCAATTATATTCCTGCTATTTCTTTCGATTAAGCAATACAGATAGTAGCACTTTCGGATGAAAAAGATGAAATGGACTACGAATCAAATTCATCACTCGTACTAACCGAATATAAACATCAGAATTACTTGCGGATAGTCGATATATTTGTTTCGTATACCATAGCTGAAATTTTTGTTTTGTAGTTAATTCTCTCTTTAACTGCGGGTGACGTGATATTTCCGTTGTTGTCATATCCCATGGGGTTTCTATTATATTAGCTGCCTTTTTATAAAATTGTTGTGTAAATGTTTTATCAAGTTGTTTTCTACCTTGCAGAAGTAATTGCAATTGGTGAGCCTCCATAGCAGCAACTGATACACCTTGGCCGAAAACGGGATCAAAACGACATTGCGCATCTCCAACAACTAATAATCCTTCTGGTACATTATTCACTAAATCAAATCGCCGGCGTACTTGATAAGGAATTTTGAATGTCTTTATATCAGTAATTCCCTCAGCCTTGTTTAGGAAATCTGTAACATTAGAAATTGATAGGTTTTCAGCAAAATCATAAAACTCATCATCTGTTTGTGGTGCTTTCTCGTTTGCGTATCCACTGAAAGTAACAAAATAACGATTATCTTCTATCGTTTGAATAAGAACGCCATAAGGGTTATCAGGGAAACTCGGAGACATTAACATATTACAACAGTCTAACTCCTCATTTTCTTTAAGTTTGAACATTTTCGTTGCGTAAAATAAATCAATACGAACTTTCTCTTCTTGTACTTCAATTCCGTATTCTCGTAACCACTCTATACTTTTTGAGCCAAATCCACTCGCATCAACAACAAGATCCGCATGAACTTCTTCTTGTGTGTTTGTCTCTAAATATTTAACTTTTACTCCACACACCTTGTTAAGCTTTGCATCTACCAATAACCCTTTAACCAATGTTTCATATTTAATAGTAATATTTGAAATTTGATGTATTCGTTTTTGAATATGCCATTCTAGCAAAGGACGACTTTGTTGAATCATATGTACTTCCCCTATGAACGGTTGTTTCCATAGACCGAATTGATGCCATTTCAAATCACGCGTAAAGTTGTTTATAATACTACCCGCTTCTATTAATTCGTTCGTAATATTAGGAAACAATTCTTCAATTGCGTTTTCTCCACCTTTTAATAACACGTGAGGATGATTACTTTGTGGAACTCTTTTTCTCGAAGACTTTCCATCCCATCTTTCACCAGCTTCTATAATGATTACTTCTTTAAAAGAAGTTGATAATGCTTTTGCTGCAAACTTTCCTGCCATACTTCCACCAATAACGATAGCCTTATTAAACATATTTTCCCCCTTAATAAAAAGAGATCCTGCCTTGTATGAATGAAACAGGATCTTAAACTAATTAACTTCTTTATCATTATACTTAAAATACATCAGTAAATTGCAACATTAAAATTAAAATACCTAATCCCCATACGTAATACGCGAATACTTTTAAGGAGTGACGTTTTAAATATTGAATCATCCATGAAACGGCTATGTATCCAAAAAACGCTGCTGATAACGTTCCGACAATTAAAGATGTGCTAGAAATAGATTCTGCTTTCCCTTGAAAAACGTCTACAAATTGCAAAATGATAGCTCCAACGATGGCTGGTGTCGATAGTAAAAAAGAAAAGTAAGCAGCAGTTTCACGGTCTAATTTTCTCCATAATGCAGCGACAATTGTCATTCCAGAACGGGAAATGGCTGGAAAAATAGCAGCAGCTTGAAATGAACCGATAATTAATGCGTCTTTATATGTTATGTGATCCATTTTTTTACGACCATTCTTTTGTTTATCTGCCATGTAGAGAAAGAATCCGGTCACTAAAAACTCCCAACCGATCGTGATTCCTGTTTTTGAAATATCTTCAAAGAAGTCTTTAAACAATAAACCAATTACAACTGCGGGTATTGTCCCAACGATAAGTAATAACATGAGCTTTGAAAATGGGTTTTTAATTAAATATATAAATTCTTTTTTGTAATAAATAAAAACCGCAAGTAAAGTCCCAATATGCAGCATCGTATCTAAAAATAAGCCAGCCTCATCTAATCGGAACAAATGCCTTCCTAAATAAAGATGTCCGGTACTACTGATTGGTAAAAATTCTGTTAAACCTTGAATTATACCTAGTATGAAAGCTTCTAACCAATTCATGATGGTCTCCTTTCTCTTTTGCTTGTACCAATATATGAGGGTTAAATTTTCGATATGAAAAAAACTATATTTCTCTATGAATTTACTTTTTATTTATGGATATATATGTAAAGAGGGTTAAGGAGGGTTATTATGTGGAAGCACACAAAATTCGGTAATGTATTACTTTGGGTGGGCCCTATCTTTGTATTTTTAGGACTATGTATGACAAATGTTATTTCAGATATTCCTTTCTTTGAGGGAAAACAGAAAACGGTTGGTATTGTACTTATATTTATAGGTGTAATCTGTTTTGTTGCTGCTAATCATTTGAAAAAAGGAGAAAGATATGAAGAATAAATCTAAATAAAAAACAATCCTTGCATATTAGCTAGGATTGTTTTTTATTAATGTTGATTATTT
>NZ_JBNLYE010000343.1:0-4110 GCF_050172095.1 Bacillus sp. GMs2/2 | reverse complement strand
ATACTTTTTCTTATAACCTCTGAATATGAGTATCCTTAAAATCCGTCTCATATTTCAATCCATATCCAAACATTCGATCCATTCCAATATGTGCTGTCCATATTAAGCCAATCATTATAACGATATCCATCTTAAAATAGACACCTATTAGAACAATTAATATGGATATGATATATGTGCGACATACATTATATATTTTCGCACCAACGTGATTATTAATCCCATATGCTAACATTGATAGATCCGGCGCTAAAAGGAATACAAAAAATATAATCCAACTAAACTCATATATCGAATACATATAAATCGTGGCTAAAAATACAACCATTCCTTCAAAATGTACAATACGTTTTTGCATTATTTATCATTCCTATTTTTCTATATTTATTGATACATTTTCATCGCTGAAAGTATTCTTTGTATTTTTTGACCAGATGGTTGCTAATATTGGCCCTGCAATGTTATGCCATACTGCCGCTAATACACTTGGGAGTGCAGCAACCGGTCCAAAATGTGCTGTCGCCAGCGCAACACCTAAACCTGAATTTTGCATTCCTACTTCTATTGAAATAGCCCTTCTTGTCCCTTCGTCTAGTCCAAGTACGAACGCAGTTATATATCCGAGCAAAAAACCGAAAGCATTATGGAGCATCACCGCAATAAAGATAAGAAGTCCTGAAGAAGTAATGCTACTTACATTTGCTGAAACAACTGCAGAAACAATTATGATAATTGCTACAACTGATATTAAAGGAATAACAGTCATTCCTTTATTAACGATATGAGGGAAAAACTTTTTCACTACTAGTCCTAAAATAATAGGCACAATAATGACTTGTACGATAGAAAGAAACATGGACATAGCATTTACTGGCATCCATTGCCCTGCAAGTAATAGTAGAATGAGCGGTGTAGCAATTGGTGCTAGTAACGTTGATACTGAAGTCATTGCAATAGACAACGCTAAGTTCCCTTTTGCTAAATAAACCATAACATTTGATGCAGTGCCACCCGGTACTGAACCGAGCAACACTAACCCAGCTGCTAATTCCGCTGGCAGATTCATAACGTAGGCTAGTACGTATGCGACAAGTGGCATAATAATAAACTGAGCACATACACCGATAATAACTGGTAATGGTTTTGTAGCTATGATTTTGAAATCAACAGCCTTCAATGTTAATCCCATCCCAAACATGACAACCCCAAGTAAAATCGTTATGTAACTAGTTAACCCGAGAAATGGCGCGGGAATGAAATATGCAATAGCTGCAATACAAATAACCCAAAATGCAAAATACTTTCCAGCTATATTACTTATCGCTTCTAGTACTTTCATCCACTCAGCCCCTATCTTTTAATTGAAACACCTTTTTCGGATTCAAAATATTTTGCGGATCAAGAACTTTCTTTATTTTCTCCATTACAAATAATGCCGCCCCATGTTCTTCTTCTTGATACTTTCGTTTCCCGATTCCAACGCCATGTTCTCCTGTACACGTTCCTCCTCGTTTAAGAGCATACTGAACGATACTTTCATTTATTTCGTCTGCCTTCTTCACTTCCTCCTTATCATTTGTGTCAATCATTAAGAGTACATGGAAATTCCCATCCCCAACATGACCGAGAATACCGCCAATAAGCCCTACTTTATGTAATACCTCTTTCGCATGTTGAATCGCTCCAGCTAATTCCGAAATTGGTACACATACGTCTGTACTCATTAGCTTTTTACCAGGATAACTATGCACGTAAGAGTACGCTAAGTTATGTCTTGCATCCCACAGCTTATTTCTCGCTGCTGTTTCCGTCTCAAACGCAATTTCTATACATTTATGATCAAGAACGATTTCTTTCATAAATTCAATATCTTGCTTTAACCCTGCTTCATTGCCGTGAAACTCTAAAAACAGTGTCGGTTCTTCTCTGTAACTTGTTTCATTGTAATAATTTACTTGTTTCATAGATAATTCATCAACGAGTTCAATTCTCGCGATTGGAATACCTGCTTGTAATATGTTAATTACAGCTTCTACTGCATCATTTATAGTTGGAAACGATGCCCTCGCAGCCATAACATGTTCTGGTATACCGTATACTTTTAAAGTTAACTCCGTGAAACATCCAAGTGTTCCTTCTGAGCCTACGAAAATACCATTTAAATGATAACCTGATGATGACTTCGCCGCTAAATTCCCGGTATGTATTACTCCTCCATCAGCAAGAACGACTTCTAAATCTCGAACTTGATCACGCATTACCCCATACTTTACCGCTGTCGTTCCGCTCGCATTTGTAGCAGCCATTCCTCCTAACGTTGCATCAGCTCCTGGGTCTACACTAAAAAATAATCCATACTTTTTCAATTCTTTATTAAGCTGGGAGCGCGTCACCCCTGGCTGTACTCTCACAAGAAAATCCTTTTCTCTTATTTCAAGTATTTTGTTCATAAGAGAAAAGTCCATTGTAATTCCTTTTTCGTAAGGAATTACATGTCCCTCTAAACTGGACCCTACTCCAAATGGAACGACAGCTGTTCCGTGCTGAATCGCTATTTTCATTATCGCGCTAACTTCTTCGGTCGTTTTTGGAAAAACAACTACATCAGGCAAACTACTACTATGGTAAGATTCATCTTTACTATGTAACTCTCGTACTGTCATATTTATTACTACTCGATCTTCAGGAAGTATGCCTTTTAATTCATTTACTACATGTTCAATTGTTATTTCCATAATCAACTCTCCTTTTTAATTTTAAAACAAGTATACCATCTTTATACAAAATAATTAGAAAAATAAGATTATTAAACCTGAACATACAAAAAAGAACCTGCAGCACACGCTACAAGTTCTTTTTCACTACATTTTAAACGATTTCTTTATTAACAACATAAACCAAATTAAAGTAACTGCCATCAACGAATGAGAAAATCCTACAATATAAGTTAACCCTTTAAAGTCAGCTCCATTTAACTGAAGAAGCCCTCTCGCTGCTAGCGAACCTAACATTAATGTTAATGCAATATTATGTAAAACAAACCACTTATTAAACCCTTGCACTTCATGAAACGCGAATACTTTTGCTAATCCTAAAGCAATTAAAAAGAAGAAAAAGCCAAGTACAAGTGTATGCGTATGCAAAAGATTTAACAAAGTAGACCCTAAAATCCCTTTATACTTACCATACTCCCTAGCGAAAATCCCTGATAATAAACCGATAATCAAATACGTAAACGATGCATTATATAATTTCTTCATTATGTACCTCCTTGAGTAGAATGTATAGTGTGTCATATTTAGTAATAATGATAGTTATATAGTAAAAACTCCTAGTCACCTAGGAGTCATTGTATAAGCATCTCACTCTTTACAATCAATCCTAATTATAAGATATCTCTCTATACAAAACAAACGAACTTTATGTGAACAAACACCCCCATTAAAATATGTTGCACTTTTGTTTTACACAATCCATACTAATTGTTATAACTTTTTAAAGGTGGTGTAATTATTGATAGTTCTTGAAACTGAACGTCTTAATCTTCGCTGGTTTGATATAAAAGACGCTCCTTTTATTCTTGAGTTAGTAAACGATCCTGCATGGATTCAGTTTATCGGTGACAAAGGAGTTAGTAACTTAGAAGATGCAAAAAAATATATTGTAAACGGTCCCATCGATATGTATAACAAACTTGGATTCGGCCTTTACTTAGTAGAACGAAAAAAAGATCTCACTCCACTTGGTATGTGTGGCCTTATTAAAAGAGATTCATTAGAAGACGTTGATATCGGGTTTGCCTTTTTAGAGACATTCCGTTCAAAAGGATATGGCTACGAGTCAGCTTATGCGATAATCGAATACGGTGTACAAAAGCTCGGCATGAAACGAATTGTAGCAATTACTTCTGTAGATAACATCGCCTCAGGAAAGCTTTTAGAAAAAGTAGGATTACGATTTGAGAAAATCATTTCAGATTCAGGAGAAGATTTAAAATTATTTGGGTATAACGCATAGTAAAGAAGGTCGCCGTGAATGGTGACCTTCTTTACTATTTTACTGATCTCGTCATAATACTTTTAGTTCCATGTATAGTTTTGCAGTAATTCT
>NZ_JBNLYE010000342.1:0-4086 GCF_050172095.1 Bacillus sp. GMs2/2 | reverse complement strand
GGGACGGATTCTAATCCAATTAAACCAGATATACCTAATGTAAATAATATTTTAGAAGGAAACCAGTTTGCATGGTCGCTGAAAGGGATTGGAGATTTTGAATTCGCAAAAGTAAATTTAAATAAATCAACAGAAGAAATGCAAATTGATTTAAAAGCAGGTGTACCACATAACTACTTTGATAGTACATATGCAAGTATTAAAGTGCAAAACACATCAGGTAAAGTGGTCTATAATAAAGAGATTTATGGAAACAAACAACAAAATGCTGAATCGCAAAAAGTTTCGGTCAAGGTAGGAGACTATATAGAGTTAACACATCTAGAAGGTGTGCATAGAGCTACTCTCACAAATGTAGATAATAGTAAACAAGAGAGCTTTGGAAAAAAAGCCATATACGAAGTTACAAAAGAAGGTCTAAAGAAAGTAGAAAAAATGCCAGAAACAACAGTTTTAGATGGAAATCAATTTGCATGGTCATTAAAAGGATATAGTGATAGAGAAATTGCAAAAGTAAATTATGATAAAACAGTAGAAGAGATGAAGGTAAAACTAGAAGCAGGTGTACCCCATTCCTACTTTACTAGTACGTATGCGAGTATTAAGGTCCAGAATGCTTCTGGCAACGTTCTGTACAATAAGGAAATCGTGGGAAATAAACAACAAAATGCTGAAAGCCAAACTGTGCCCGTTAAAATAGGTGATTACATTGAACTTACTCATATAGAAGGGGAAGCAACAAAGGAAAAGACGAGAGCGACTTTAATTAACCTTGAAAATAACAAAAATGAAACCATTGGAAAGACAGCAAGATATCAAGTTACAAAAGAAGGCCTGAAGAAAGTAGAAAAAATGCCAGAAACAACAGTTTTAGATGGAAATCAATTTAACTGGTCTTTAAAGGGATATAATGATCGAGAAATCGCAAAAGTAGAGTATAACAAAGCAACAGAAAAAATGCAGATTAAATTAGAAGCGGGTATCCCCCATTCCTATTTTACTAGTACGTATGCAAGCATTAAAGTTCAAAACTCATCGGGCAATATATTGTACAATAAAGAAATTGTAGGAAATAGACAACAAAATGCTGAAAGCCAAACCGTTCCAGTTAAGGTAGGGGATTATATCGAGTTTACTCATATAGAGGGAGAAGCACAGAAGGAAAAGACCCGTGCCACACTTACTAATCTTGAGAATAGTAAACAGGAATTTGTAGGCAAGAAAAAAACATATCAAGTTACTCCTACAGGATTATTAATAAAATAGATAAAAAGGATGTCTAAAAAAATAGAATTTTTTTAGACATCCTATATCACTATTAAAAAATGCTAATTATTAATAGTGATATAGGATGAATTCTATAGCCCACTAACTATTATATATACTCAAAAAATCAAGTTATAGCTAATGTTCCAAGGATTGACACATCTATTCTTAGTTAATCATGTTATACTTTTCACAAGTGAAATGCTACAATATCAAATCCTAGTTTTATGACATCCTTCTGTTGCCACGGTTTATAAAAGGTCAATTCCAATGGGATTGACTTTTTATAGTTGTAGCACAAAGTTATAAACGCCCATATTTATTATAAGATAAATGTTGTAATTTCACGTACCGTATTTATGAATGTATAAATAATTACAATATGAAGAACTAAGGTATATGATTGTGATTTTTTTCACAAATATATACCTTAGTTCTTCAAAATTATTTCAAAAGGAGGTTATAAACAATGAAAAGAATTATAACACTGAGCACTTGTAAACTGCAAGATACTATAAAACATGGTGGGTGTGGTGCATGTCAGACATCTTGTCAGTCTGCTTGTAAAACCTCATGTGGAGTTGCAAATCAAAAGTGTGAAAATACAATAAATAGATAGGAAACAAGTAGTATTGTACTCAGTTATATTTTATATGGGCGGCAATCTTTATGAAAAAGGAGTTTGATTATCCAGTATGATTCATCAATATAAATTAAATGGATACAATATCGTATTAGATACTTATAGCGGTTCGGTACATGTCGTTGACGATCTTGCTTATGAAATAATTATGCTATATGAGAATACTCCTATGGTAGAAATCCTGTCAATGATGCAGGAAAAGTATAAATATGATTTCCACGTTTCCGAGAAGGAAATTCGAGAAACAATTGCAGATATTGAAGAACTAAAAAGAGATGGGAAGCTTTTTACCGATGATGATTATAAGGACCTTTCAATTGATTTGATAAATCGTCCCACTTATGTGAAGGCTCTTTGCCTTAATGTTGCGCATACATGTAATCTGTCGTGTGAATACTGCTTTGCTAGCCAAGGAAAATACAATGGAAATAGGGCCATCATGAGTTATGAAGTTGGAAAAAGAGCCATCGATTTTCTATTAGAAAACTCAGGTAATCATCAAAATCTCGATGTTGATTTTTTTGGTGGGGAGCCACTCATGGCGTGGAAGACTGTCAAACAGATTGTCGCCTATGCAAGAAATAAAGAAAAAGAGTACAAAAAAACTTTTCGTTTTACCTTTACTACAAATGGTATGCTGCTTAATGATGAAATTACTGACTTCTTGAATCAGGAAATGCACAATGTTGTATTAAGCCTTGATGGAAGAAAAAAAGTTCATGATTATCTACGTAAAACTGTCAATGGGAAGGGTAGCTACAATCATATTGTTCCAAAGTTTCAGGAATTTGTTGAGAAGCGTGGAGATAAAGAATATTATGTACGTGGAACCTATACCCATAATAATGTCGATTTTACCAATGATATTTATCACATCGCTGATCTAGGTTTTAATAAGATATCAATGGAACCCGTTATCTGTAATCCAAGAGAACCATATGCGCTCGGTGAAGAAGATCTTTTGGAAATTTACAATCAATATGAAATTCTCTCGAAGGAAATGCTAAACCGTGAGGAAAAAGGAAGCGGTTTTACTTTCTATCATTACATGCTTGACCTTTCAGAAGGTCCATGCGTTCAAAAAAGAATTTCTGGTTGTGGTTCTGGGACTGAATACCTTGCTATTACCCCATGGGGGGAGATATTTCCTTGTCATCAGTTTGTTGGGGAAGAAGAATATAGTATGGGGAATATCTGGGATGGCATTACAAAAACAGAGATACAGTCTCAATTTAAGAAGAGTAATTGCTATTCAAAAACGGAATGTCAGGAATGTTGGGCACAGCTTTACTGTAGCGGCGGTTGCCCAGCTAATACAATACATGCAACGGGTTCCCTTAAGGGAACACATGAGTTCAGCTGTAAAATCTTCCGCAAGAGGATAGAATGTTCTATGATGGTTAAAGTAGCTCAATCCATTAGAGCTATGAAGAAGGAAGAACAAGCCATAGTTCAGTAAATACAAAAGTGCACAAGCGTTGTTATAGCATAAATTTATAAAGATAGTTACAAACAAAACTTCTTTAGTCCAATTTAGAATAAATGAGTTTAAAAGAAGATAGCCATTTGTAAGGGCTATCTTCTTTTGTAAAAAATATACAATTTATTCAATTATTTTTTCGATAACAGGCATAACAGCGATTGGTGGAATAGAGTGAGTCCATCCTACGGAAAATATATTTAGTTTTTCACCTACGCTATAGTTATCTTTGCTAGTAATAGGAACACGTAAAATTTTATTCTGAGAAGCTAATTCCCACCAATTATTTTGATAAGAAAGTGCCTCCTCTTTTGTATTAGTGTCAGCTACAACCAAATAATTATCATCTGCTGAAATAACATATCCAGTGAAAGGTATTTGTATTCTTACTTGTTCTTCCTTAATAGGAGTAGGATTACTTATAGAATCTGCCGAAGTAGGAGTTAATCCGAAAGCTAATCCACATCCTAGCGTCAGAGTGGTAACCACTGTTACTAATTTTTGTTTTTTTGAAAACATAATATAAATCCCCCTTATATTTTATCCGTACACCATCACCTTTCTATTTTTTTATATAGAAAGCCTTTTTAAATCCCTACATTTAACAATTATGTCACAAATAATCCATTATTTTTTTGAATAGGTATTATTTAAAGATAATATATGTTATAATTCACCAAATTAACTATTAATTGTA
>NZ_JBNLYE010000341.1:0-4112 GCF_050172095.1 Bacillus sp. GMs2/2 | reverse complement strand
ATATTGCTATTATATTAGCGAAAGCAATATATTGGGGGGACAAAAATGAAATTGAAATTAACATCTAAATTGGAAAGATTAAGAACAAGTAAAAAGGGGATTGGTGCTTGTGTTTTGGCTGCAGGCATGACAGCAATCACAATGACTCCTCAAAGTGCGTATGCACACGGGTTTGTTGAAAAGCCGAGTAGTCGTGCTGCTTTATGTAGTCAGAATTATGGGGCATTAAATTTAAATTGTGGAAATGTAATGTATGAACCTCAAAGTCTAGAAGCACCTAAAGGGTTTCCCGATGGTGGACCGATTGATGGTAAAATCGCTTCGGCAGGAGGACTATTTGGAGGAACTCTTGACCAACAAACAACAAATCGTTGGTTCAAAAACACAATTAAGGGTGGAGAAAATACATTTACATGGAAATATACAGCAGCACATTCTACAAGTAAATGGCATTATTACATTACAAAAAAAGGATGGGATCCTAATAAACCATTAACACGTGCGGAATTAGAACCAATTGGAACTGTAAAACATGACGGTTCGGCCGCATCAAATAATTTAACACATACAATTAATGTACCAACTGATCGTAATGGTTATCATGTTATTTTAGCTGTATGGGATGTAGCAGATACGTCAAATGCCTTTTATAATGTAATTGATGTAAATTTAGTAAATAATGAAACACCTGATACAGTAGCTCCAAGTCAACCAACTGAATTAAATGCCTCTAAAGTTTCTGCCAATAGTGTTGAAATAACATGGAAGGCCTCTACTGATAATATAGGTGTAAAAGAATATCAAGTGTTACGTAATGGAGAAGTAATTAATACGGTACCAGGTACAACTTTTATTGATAAAAAACTAAAAGCAGATACGGAATATACTTATACAATAAAGGCATTAGACTCTGCTGGAAACATATCAAAAGAAAGTGAAAAACTAAAGGTTAAGACAACACATGCAATCCCAGATATAGAGGCTCCAGCTCAACCAAAAGGATTACATAGTATGGGTACAACGGCGACAACTGTTGATTTGATGTGGAGTCCGTCAGAAGATAATGTAGGTGTTGACCATTATATTGTATATAGAGAAAGCGCTGGGGTTATGAATAAAATTGGGACGGCGGCTAATACATCCTTTATGGATAAAGATTTGAAGGCTAATACATCGTATAAATATGTAGTGACGGCGGTTGATTTAGCTGGAAATGAATCTAGTAGAAGTGATGTTTTGAATGTAACAACAAAGTTAGAGGATTCCGCATATGAAAAATGGGATGCAAGAAAAGCATATACTAAAGGTGATAGAGTAATACATGAGGGGAAAGTGTACGAAGCGGTTCAAAATCATCAAGGAAATGGCGACTCAAATTGGATTTTTGCTTTATCGCTTTGGAAGCCAGTTTTGAATAAATGATAAGCTGAAAAAGGTAGTTAACAAATTTGGATTGCTCTTTAAAAATTAAGGGCTGTTTCAAATATAATTATCTAATGGATTAAATAATATGTTAATAAAGTGAAATTTTAATCAGTGAAGGTTTTGTTCATCCCCCACTGATTATCATCCCTCACCAATCGGGCTTTTACGGGCGCCCGTTAATGCGGGATAAAATTTAAACGCCATCCTAATGTTTACGAAATGAAATTAAAAAAGAATCCCAATGGAATTCCATTGGGATTCTTTTTTTTTAATTTGTAATAGCGTATATTTTCACTGTGAATTTTCTAGTGGCACCAATTGGACTTGCAATATAATATTTAGTATTTGTGTAAGCTTCAGTCCTAGATTCATGTGAAATATTTTTCCAACGAGTAGAATCTATTCCTAGGGAAACATCAATCATTACATTGAAAGAAATAGTAGAAGGATAATCTTTTTCTGAAGGCTCAATAACCCATTTTAATTCTTTGGTACCTACAGGTAAACTATCAATTTTAAAGTTTTGGCTGGATCGATTTTGTTGCCCTGATAAAGGACTAGATTCAGATGATATTTGTGAAATTAATATTTCTTTTTCATTTGAATGTATACCATTTAATTTAATGATACTATCAATTAAACCTGGACCGGGAAAATCAGCTGCGATGATACCAGAATGTTTAATTGCGCCTTGTTGTAAGAGTTCGGTCCCAAGTGTATTCATCCCCCCATAGTATACTTGTCCGTTTCTATCACGAGGGAAATCACTCCACGCATTAGTGGAATTCGTTTGAATCAATTTAGGACTACTGTCAGTATTCCTGCTCTCTTTTCCGCTTGCAACAAACCAAGGATATACATTATTTAAAAATGCGGCTGCGCCTCCCGTACCACTAAAATGGTTGAGGTAAATTTTTCTAGTATTAAAATTAATATTTGTATTTTGTAGATGGTTTTTTATCGCAATCCATTTTGTATATATTTCGTCTGGTCCGCTTCCAATTTCAAATTTATCTTGTATATTTAAACCTTCGTAATCAATCCCGTACAATTGAGCGGATGTAAAGTTTTGTAAGATTACAATTTTTCCGCGGGTATCTCCTAAAGTAGGGTTATTTCTATCTGAAGTTGGTACGGAATTAGGATCCCAAAAATATGAAGCATTAACGTTTTTATATTTTAAAAATATCTCCTCAAATGATAGAGATCCACTTTCAGGATTAGTTTCTTCTTTTAAGCGCATTAATATTGTTTCTGTTGGATGATCTTTTAAAAATTGAATGGTCTCTTTTAATACATCTTCAAACACAGCTTTTTGATTTACAACGCCATGATACATTGCAAAAGAATCTTTTACACGTTTAACACGCATATCTACATATCGAATTCCAGAATTTAATTGTTGGGATAAACTCATAGTTTGATTTCTTGTCAAATTTTCATCAAGAAAACTCGCTCCATGTAAAGCCATCGTACCGTGAGTCCCTGGAATAGATATTTCACTTATTTTTGTTGAACCTTCTATTTTCGACATCCACGATGGATTTTGATACCCTATATTGGATTCATAGGAGTAACCTGGATGACTATCAGCTAAAATAGTAGATGGTGTACTTAAACTTGCTAGTGTAATACAAGTAAGGATGCTAATTTTAAAGAAATTTCTCATTTTTATTTTGTTCATTTTTTCTCTCCTGACCTTTAAACAATTGTTAGATGATTTTTTACTATATTTATTGTTTTTCATTCTTAAGATAATAAATTTTTGTATTTAAAAATAATTAACAATAGGAGGAGTAAGTTATTTGAGACTTTAATAATTTTTTATTATAAATTGTCCCTAATAGCCAAGCGGATTCTTGAAAACTCGAAGTATAGCCTCCAAAAAATAACTGTTTATCGTATTGAATACAAACAAAACAGAAGTCCTAAAAAAGACTTCTATTTTGTGACATATAATGAATGATAAGGTGGTAAACAAATCAAGATAATGTGATTGAGTGGTAAAAATTTATTAATAGCTGTTTTAGAATCTCTTATAACAAGGCTGATTACAAAAAGCGGATCTCTACACTGCTAATAAAAATTGAAAAATTCTACTCATTAAAACTTAGACTAACTACAGTTGCAATTGATTGGGCTGCATGTTCCCAGCTTCCATCTATAACTTTACCAATCTGCTGACCAAGTGCATTTAAATCATTTGGATTAACTGGAATTCCATTATACGCAGCAAGAATTGATAAAAGTGGAGCAGCAAATGGTGTCCAACCACCTCTATCAATATTAAATACAGGTTTATCTAGTAGCTTTCCATCTTGTACTGTAAACTCATAATAAAATTGATCATCTGGACGAAAACTTAAATGATGAGAGATTTGCCCCTTAACATATTTTTTTCCTGCACCTAGATTTACTACTTCTATTTCCTTTACATTAAATTCATGTTCAAATACTTTGATTTTTTTGACTTCTGGACCATTTAAGGCAGCTTGAACGGCTGTTTCCAAATTGTTTTGTGCAAAAGGTTGAATACTTAATTGTGCCTCTTTTAGTTGAATAGGAGCCTCCTTTTCTGCAGCAAACACCGAGGTAGTAGGTAGTGCACCTGTAGCTAACGTAGCTGCAAGTGCCGTTGTCATCATGATTTTTCGTTTCATCTTCATAGTTTTCCTTCCTCTCTTAAA
>NZ_JBNLYE010000340.1:0-4119 GCF_050172095.1 Bacillus sp. GMs2/2 | reverse complement strand
TCATCTGATAATATAATTGGAATAAATATTTATAAAAAGTAAGAAAAGCCCCCTATTCCGTAGGCGGGCTTTATCTTTATCACACAATATCAGAGTATACTCTCTTTTTTTCATACAGTTTATGTAATTATACATATTCATCAAAAATACACTAAATGAATATTACATGTAGTAAAATATAACTTGTGGGCACGTTCTATAAAGCAGATTCTTTTAAAAGGCGTAACATATCAATTATTATAGGGGATGTGGCGTCACTTCAATATTGATCTCAAATCTCTTGTCTTTTGTGAACTAACAATCTAGTGTATATAGACGATTCTGCTTTATAGTATGTGTTTACACTCATAACAAAGGGGTAATGGTAATACGGATAGATTCGTATGAAATGAAATGGTTCAAGTCGAAGAGAGGCACCTTAGGGTGCCTTTTCTTTTTGTATTACATCCACTTTGTTTTTCCACCTTATTTCAAATGCGCTAATTAACCTTCACCAAGAAGAAATGAGAATTAACAAAGATATTGTTTCTTCTGTTTAATATAGAAAAATGAAGGATACCCCATAGATATGGGGCATCCTTCATTTTCTATTTTTTCGCACCTTTCAACGACTCCCTCAGTACAAACTTCTGCAACTTCCCGCTCGCATTACGAGGGAGTTCATCTACAAATAAATAATGACGCGGACGTTTATAATCTGCTAGTTCATCACTTTCTTTGCAATACGTTTCTAAATCAGCTTCTGTTATTGTTTCATCTTTCTTCACAATAACTGCCACAACACGCTCTCCCCATAATTCGTCTGGCTCACCAAGTACCGCCACATCTAATATACCAGGATGACTATGAAGGAAATCTTCAATTTCACGAGGATAAATATTTACGCCACCGCTAATTACCATATCATCAACGCGATCAGCAACGAATAAATAACCGTCTTTATCAAAATAGCCTAGATCACCAGAATGATACCATCCTTTATACATCGATTTTTTATTCGCTTCTTCACGATTATGATAGCCAGCCATCATAGTTGGGCCGCGCAAAATAATTTCTCCCACTTCATAAGGAGGTAATACATCCTCTGGTTCTGCCGGTTCATCCTCGTTCGGTTTCACAATACGAACTTCATGGCTAAAGCATGGCGTGCCTGCTGAACCAGCTTTCGTAATTTGATCCTCCTCTACGAGAAACGCAACAACTGGTCCCATTTCTGTCATTCCGTATATTTGAACAAGATCAATATAAAGGCGTTCTTTACATTCCTTCACTAACGCCGGTGCCATTGCTGCTCCGCCGTATATACCAATCTTCATCGAAGTTAAATCATACTGAGCTAAATCTTTTTGCAACAACATATTCCACATCGTCGGCGCTGCAAAGAACGTCGTAATCTTTTCTTCTTGAATCGTATGTAATACTGTTTCTGTATCAAAATGATGCAAAATAACATTCTTTCCACCAACTTGAATGCGTGGTATGATTCCGGCATTTAATTCACCACAGTGATATAAAGGCGCCACAACAAGCCCTACACTATCTCTATTATATTTAAGGAAATACGTACAAATCATACTATGCTCAGTCATTTCACGATGACGATGTAATACGCCTTTCGGATGACCTGTCGTACCGCTCGTATAAAGCATTGAACAATAATCCATTTCATCAATTTCGATATTTACTTTCTCAGAAGATGCTGCATTCACTTTTTCATGGTAGGAACTTGCATAGGAAGGTTTATCGTTTTCTATAGACCAAAAAGATGTATTTGGAAAATCTCTTTCAATTATAGCAACAGTTGACTCAACTGCTTTTTCAAAGACAACGACTTTCGAGGATGCGTCCTGGAGAATATAAGATACTTCTTTCGCCTTTAAGCGGAAATTAATTGGGTTAAAGATTGCACCAATTTTCGCACAAGCTAAGTAAACGTTTACAAATTCACGGCAGTTATATAAGTAAACAGATACAGTATCTCCCTTTCTTACCCCTTCTTCTAATAGAGCGTGCGCCGTTTTATTTATTTGTTCATCCCACTGTTTATACGTCCAGCGAATATTCTTTTCAGGTTCCACTAACGCCTCTTTATTCGGATACTTACCAACTGATAAATCAAAAATTCTCCCTATCGTCATGTACATGCCAACAATTTCCCCCTTTTCTCTTTCATAAATCTATCATTTCGTCCATAAGTAGACATTGTCCTTTAATGATTTGACTAATTTTTCTGATTATTATCGACATAGTTTTACATACGGTACCGCTAAACGGTAAATGAAATTATATCGGCGATTTTCCAGATATATCGACCGTAACTTGAAATATATCAGCGCAACTCGAATTATATCAGCGATTTTTCGAATATATCGACTTACCGACAAAAACTGACAAGATATAATCGGACCGCCCGTTACTGCAGGATAAAAAGAGGTTGTTCCAACTCGGAACAACCTCTTTCTTCTTATGCAAATAGCTCTTCTAAAATTTTCAGTTTATCTTCTGTATATTTCACAAAGCCATCGTTATATGATTTTGGATCTTTCGGATTTGCGAAGTGCGTAATTGCTCCCGTCTTCGGATGAACAAATTTACTTGATGCACCACAACCAAGTCCGATAATTGATTGTACTTCTTCCATAATGACAATGTTGTAAATACTTTCTTGCGTCGGCATTGCATAACCAACGTTCTCTAAGTTACCTAAAATATTCTTTTGACGATATAGGTAATATGGTACGTAATTATGCTTTTGCGTCCACTCTTCTGCTTCGTGCATCATCGCTGTAATTTCTTCGCGACCTGCTACTTTATATTTACGTTTGTTTTGCGTCATTTCAGAAGCACGTTTAAATGATAACGTATGAACTGTTAATGATTCTGGCATTAACTTTTCTGTTTCATCTAACGTATGCTTGAAGATATCTAACCCTTCACCAGGAAGACCAATAATTAAGTCCATATTAATATTGTTCATTCCCATTTCACGAGCTAAATGGTATTTCTCAATTGTTTCTTCTACAGTATGATGACGTCCAATTGCTTTTAGTGTCTCTTGATGGTATGACTGCGGATTAATACTAATACGGTCAATGTTCCATTTATTTAACACTTCTAGCTTTGCTGGCGTAATTGTATCTGGGCGACCTGCCTCAACTGTTACTTCACGCACATTTTTCACATCTGGGAACGCTTCATACATTTCTTCATACAGCATATCCATCTCTTCTGCTGTAATACTTGTAGGTGTACCTCCGCCGTAATAAATCGTCGTAACTTTTACACCTTTTTCTTTTAAAAACTTACCAATTTCACGAACTTCATAATGTAAACCACCTAAGAACGAATCAACAGAGCCTTGGCGTCCATTAATCGCATAAGCCGGGAATGTACAATATGCACATTTCGTTGGGCAGAACGGAATACCGATATAAATACTTACTTCTTCTTTCAAACGGTATAAATCCGGAACAACTGCTAATTGGCAATCAACAATGCGCTGAAGAAGTTCAATTTTCTCTTCATGAATTAAATAACTTTCACGAAGCTCTTGATGCGCTTCTTCTTTTGACATACCATTTTGAAGCATTTTATGAAGAAGTTTCGTCGGACGTACTCCCGTTAAAATACCCCAGCTTTGTTCAATACCAGTTAACTGCTGAAGAACAGAAAGATATACATAAGAAACAACGTGCTTCACTTGCTTCATACGCTCTTTTTCATCTGTGAAAGCAGATAAATCTTTCGAGAATGTTTCTTCATACACATTTCCTGTGCTAACATCCGTTAATCGAGCGGATGCTTTCACATTATCCTCAATGTGTATATCAACGATAAGATTTGCTTCCTCTTGTTCAAATCCAATCGTACTATCTTCAAAAAATAAGCCGCCAATATTTTGTAGCGGACGTAAAAAACGATCATCTTGTAACGTTTTAATTGAAATTAACAACATTATCACCTTTTCATTTGCAAACTCTCTTTAGTTTACTTGAAGGGCGTTTACAGGTCAATACAGAAGGTTTTACCTGTTTCTCTTACATTTTTTCAAATAATTCTTTTTATGAATATCGCTCATGTATATAGACATCATGATTTTCTCTTGTTAAAATTTATTAG
>NZ_JBNLYE010000339.1:0-4131 GCF_050172095.1 Bacillus sp. GMs2/2 | reverse complement strand
AAATCATTATCATCACCATTTTTCAAGTGAGTATATTATTTTATTTGAGGTATTATCTATTCATGATATGTTAGAAGAATTAAAACAAATATCCGAGAAATATGAGTGGGGAAATCGATTCAATTGATAAGTTCATTTTATTGTGGGGGAAATAGTATGACACTTTATATTGCATTACTAAGAGGAATCAATGTCGGTGGACATAAAGTAATCAAAATGGCTGAGTTAAAACAAGTGAAAACGTATATACAGAGTGGTAATATCGTGTTCGAATCTAAGGAAGATATAAACTTTCTAAAAGACCGAATACAAACGGAAATAAAAAATGAATTTGATTTCGATGTTCCAGTCATGCTAAGAACACATGATGAATTTATAAATATTATTAAGCAATGTCCGTATGAAGTTCATTCATTGTTAGAAGGAGAAAGTGTTCATGTTGCTTTTTTAGCTAATGTACTTTCTGAAGAAGAGAGTAGTCAATTGCTTATATTTAAAAGTGAACTTGAAGATTGCTATATAGATGAGAAAGTCGTTTATTTGTTTTTCAAAAATAGCATTCGAAATTCTAAATTAATGAACCAGTTTCAGAAGTTACATACACCAGCTACAGTTAGGAATTGGCGGACTGTGAACAAATTAAAAGCAATTGTAGAGGGTATGTAAATATAAATAAAAAGATGAGGTTTTCTACATGTAGAAAACCTCATCTTTTTATTTATATTGTTTTGCAACTACGAGTTCGACAATAGGATAAATAAAGAAGGAAGAGCAAATTGCGATGAACAGAGGGAGGTTTTTTACTCCATCTAAATTAGCCCCCATAGAAAATCCTTCAGAGAAGATTAATATAAGGAACATTACAACTACAAGCACAAAATATGCAATTTTAAAGCTTTTATATGTAATTTGTTGTCCCATTTCATCTTGACTTTCTTCTGATACACCGTGGGGATCTCCCCAAGTAATGTAATTAATTAAATTACTAAGTATTAACGAAATAGCAAAAATCGTACCGCCCAAAATAGAACCTTCAGTTATGTATTTATATGTGCCATGTACTAGTATTGCAATTAATGCTAAAACAATGATTATAAAAATAGTTTTTTTAGTATTCAATAAATAATTGCCCCCTCGATTGTAAAAAACTCTTTACAAATATAAGTATAAAATTGGCAAAGTATCATGTCAAATACTTTTTACACGAAATATGTAAGTATGCAATATTTTGGTTTTATGATAAATAAAAAATTACAATACATTTGAATGTAAAAGAATGGGCTCGCATATATTTGGAAGGGATGTCAGATTAATTTAGGGGGTAGTTATGTCTATACTTTTAAAAGCTGGTGCAGATGCAGGAAACAACGGTTTGAAGTTAATGGTGAAAGGGCAAGACCCTATTTTTATTCCGAGTATTTATTCTTTATATATAGGTGAGCCTACAGGACTCTTAGATGAGGTAGATGTTTCATTATCTGAATTAGAAAACCACATTGATGTGACTATAAGTTCGCCATCGTTAATGCTAAATAATGTACGATACATCGTTGGAGAAAAAGTCATTCAAGATCAATTAAAAGGTACTGAGGTAGAGAAGAAATCAAATAAGTCAACGGATGAGTTAATGGTTATTACAATACTATCAGGTTTGGCGGTAAGCGCTATGCGTCAAAGTCCAACTTCTAGCCATATTAATATTCGTTATGATTTATCTGTCGCTCTTCCTATGCAGCTTATTACACAAGAAATAGCTGCTGAAAATGCAAAACGTTATATGGGAAATCATAAGGTTATTTTTCATTATCCGAACGGACGCGATGTGACAATTAATGTTTCAATTGAGTATTGTAAATGCCTGCCTGAGGGTGCTTCTGGGACGTGGGGCATTGTATACGATGAAGAAGGAAATGTTGTGAAACATAAAATAGAATGTGAGCAAAATCAAGTTTCTGAAATTGATTTTGTAGATAAAACTCTACTCTCTTTTGATATTGGCGCAGGGACGACAGAAGAAGTCGTTTCATTAGGGGTGAATTTCCGTCCGCAACTAAGTAAAGGTTTATCTTATGGTGTAAAAGAGACGTTACTACAAATCATTACGAGATGGAACCGGAAGTATCCAACTAAGACGATTGATAGTATTACAGAATTCAATCAAATTTATTTAAATGATAAGCATCCGAGAAATACCTTATTAGTTGAGGAATCACAGCCAGCGCTATTAGGTTTAGCAGCGCGTGTTGCAACAGATATTATAAATAAAATTGATGATATGAAAGACGATCCATACGTGTTTATTTATGGCGGGGGTGCAGTAATTATTAAAAACAGTTTAAAAATGATTTTAAAGCAAAAAGGACGACTCAAAAATGTAATCTTTGTAGATAATCCGTTATTTACAAATGCACGAGGATTATTAGTCTATACTTGTTCGCCAAAATATAGAGAGCATAAGCAAAAAGAGTTAGGATTTACAAACTTAACGATAAGTTAGTTGGTGGAAGTATGCGATCTAGGCGATATAAACGTGGTGATCGAGTAAAAATCAATATTCATAAATCGGTATCACCTGAAATGCTTGCGTGGCTGAATAAACAATCAAATCCAACTAATTTCTTCTTCTTTGCTGCGCAGCAACTATTCAAACAAGTAGGAGATATTGACGTTTCTAAAGCTTTACCAAGCAGCCATGTTTTCTCATTATATGTGGAGCCTTCATCCTTATTAAAAGTCGAAGTAAACCCTTTTAAAAACATGACACTAGACACAAATACATCCACTGAAAATGCAAAAAAAAAATTATGGGAATCTGTTGATCAATTAGATTGTCCATTTTTTTAAACATAGAAAAATATAAGAAGTCCCCATCACTATACATACGAATACAGTGATGGGGTTTTGTTTGTAAATGGAAGGGGCACAATACAATTTGTGACCCTTCCATTAGTTATTTATCTAAATTTTAGATGTATGTTTAGAAACAGCATTAATTATGCTTTCCCAGTCATCTGGATGGTTTTCATGGCCTGCCCCTTTAAGAGTTAATAGTACTGAGTTTGGAATTTCATCAATTAGTGCGAGGCCATGTTCAAATGGTAGTGCTGTATCGTCTGTTCCGTGAATAACTAATGTAGGTGCTTGTATGGATTGAAGTACACCTTCATATGCATCATCACCTTGAAGTAAAGCGTGATTAAACATACTTAATAAATTGTTTGCGCGTTCTATTTCTTGTTTTACTTGTTTATAAACTCTATTTTCATCAAATATTCGTTCTGATCCACATAATAGACGAGATCCTGAAACTAAATACTCTGCCACATCATTTTTATTTGTCCAATCTATACTTGTGCCATTTACATGATGTGTTAAAATCCTTTCATCCATTGGAGGTAAATCGCGAGTATTGTCATCAGATCCTATTACACTAGTCGCTAGTAAAGTTAGCGTCAAAATTCTTTCGGGATGTTTTACAGCGGCAATTTGAGCAATCATACCACCTAATGACATACCAAATAGGTGAGCTTTATCAATATGATAAGCATCTAGTACTCCAATTGCATCTTCAGCCATATCTGTTACTGTATAATTGGAAGTTCTAGGTTCATAGGCAACAGAGCGTCCAACATCACGGTTATCAAAGCGAATAACAAACTTCCCCGTACTAGCCAACAGCTCACAAAACTCTTCATCCCAATAAACCATGGAACATGTAGCGCCCATAATTAATAAAATAGCAGGGTTCTTAGGGTTCCCAAAGCTTTCTGTACATATATCAATTCCGTTTATTTTAAATATCTTTTCACTCATATAGTTAGGCCTCATTTCTTTTGAATTTGATCAATAAAACAGTTTTGGATGATTCTAAGATGTGTGTAAGATTCGTGGTGGAATTCATCCCGCTATTTGCTGGGCAGTAAGAGTCCCATCTTAAAATTCAGGGAAAGTAAAGAAGTTGGGAGGGGACCAACTTCCCGAAAAAGCCCGATTGGCGAGAGTTGATTAAAGTTTCACTTTATAATGCTTCTTGCATAATTACCCCCAAAAATAATTATATGTTAATTCAAGGCAAAAAATTTTGAGAAATAATTGTATGTTATTAAAATAAACAGCAAGGAGGAGAGGAAA
>NZ_JBNLYE010000338.1:0-4134 GCF_050172095.1 Bacillus sp. GMs2/2 | reverse complement strand
TACATACATAATTGGAATTTTCCTCTTACAATTCGTACAACAGCCTCTTTGTATATAAAATGAAATGATGGGGATTAGTTCTTTTGTCCTTAGCACATATTTGCAATAATCACAATGTGAACGCGGGGTAATAATAGAAGCACCTAATGGAACCCTCATCGCAACTAGCATAAAAAAAGAACCAAACACCATCCCTGCTAACAGTGCATATAAATAAGTGAACATCCCTTCCTCTCCTTTCCCAAAAAACATAGCAAAAAAAGGAGAGAACTTCTACTTCATATTATCCTTTATTCTACTAAAAAGCAGGCCATTTCCTGGCCTGCTTTCCCCTCTTTTATACGATGAAATAAACTGCTTTTAATGGTCCATGTACTCCGACAACAAGATTCATCTCGATGTCAGCCGAGTTACTTGGCCCTGTAATAAAGTTAATACAAGATGCCGCTGTCTCCCCATTTTCTACGCGTGAGTTCATATCCTGAACTGCTTGTGTAATACGAGGCACAAGTGTTTCACGTGGAATAATAGCAAAATATACAGTCGGTAAAAAGTGTAAAGAACGCCCTTGACCTTTATGACTTTGTACAACAATTGTACCAGATTCAGCTAATGTATAATCACTAAATGCAATACCAATATTCGCTTTTTCAGCTAAACGCATATTTTCGTCTTTTCTCTCTGGATCCCATACATTTACTTCAACATCTCGCTTTGGAAGTTCTTCTTTAAATAAAGATGTTAAACCATATGCATCAAAACGCGCATCTGCTGATAATAAAATAGGTCCCCCGCCGTTTTCCATGATTACTTTTTGAAGGTCTTCACCTAAACGGTCGTTTGTCGTTTCTACTACAGTTGTATGAATGTTTGTACATTGCTCTTTAAACACTTCTAGTAATTCTTCTTGTGAATAATCTTTTAGCGTTTCTATATTCACATTACTTTTCCATACTGGACGCTCTACACCTTCTGTTTTACGCGCGCGCCCAAGTTCTTTTGCAATGTTATCTAGAAAGGCATCACGGTTTTGAATTAATCCTGTCATTATTTATCCCCGCCTTTCTTATGATCTTTATACCAATCACGGAATCGTTCTTTACTTGGAGCTGGGAATTCACGAATATCCGTCCAGTTTTTAAGTGGTCCAACACCTTTTGATACACGATTACCAGATGTAAATGGACTCATTGCCGCTGGTGCCATTTTTGAACCCATTTTATATAAAGCAGCTGAAGAAGCACCCATACTAAACATTTTCATAGCCAGTTTTTCTGCAAGTGGTGCACGACCTTCTTGCTCAACGATGACTTGACGATGTTTTAATAATAAATCATGCAATGGAATTTTTACTGGACAAGCTTCTGTACATGCTCCGCATAAACTAGATGCATAAGGAAGCTCTTTGTAATCATCATATCCACCTAGAAGCGGTGTTAATACCGCACCGATTGGTCCTGAGTAAATCGATCCATATGAATGTCCACCAACGTGACGATATACAGGACATACATTAACACAAGCAGCGCAACGAATACATTGTAATACTGAACGGAATTCAGATCCAAGAATTTGAGAGCGACCATTATCAACAACAACTAAATGAAATTCTTCAGGTCCATCAACTTCCTCTTCTTGAATTGGCCCCGCTACTGTTACATAACTTGTTAATTTTTGACCTACTGCACTACGACATAGTAAACCAACTAAAACATCTAATTCTTCCATTGTCGGAACCATACGTTCCATACCCATTACCGCTATTTGTGTTTTAGGAATTGACATAACAAGATCTGCATTACCTTCATTCGTTACTAAACAAAGAGAGCCAGTATTTGCAACAGCAAAGTTACAACCAGTTACACCAATTTCTGCATCCATAAATTTCTCACGAAGTTGTTTACGAACAAACTTTGTCATTTCATACGGGTCATCAGAATTTTCATAGCCTAGCTTTTCTTTAAATACATCGCGAATTTGCGTTCTATTTTTATGAAGTGCAGGTGCAATAATATGTGAAGGTGGATCGTTATCTACTTGCAAGATATACTCTCCTAAGTCACTCTCTAACACTTCACAGCCAATCTCTTCAAGCGCATGGTTCATACTGATTTCTTCTGTTACCATCGACTTTGATTTTACTATCTTTTTTGCCTGCTTCTTTTTTGCAACGTCTTGAATATACTTTGCTGCTTCCTCTTTCGTTTTCGCAAAGTACACGTGTCCGCCTCTTTTTGATACATTTTCACTTAACTGCATTAAGTAATAATCAAGATTTTCTAACGTATGTTGACGAATTTGTTCACCTAGTTCACGCCACTCTTCCCAGTTTCCTAGTTCATCTGCGGCTTTTAAGCGATTCGTATATAAACGGGTTTGTGCAGAAGATACTGCTCCGCGCATAAACGAATCTTGAATTCCATCACCAACGCGATCATTAAATTTTTTCTCACTGATTTTCATAGACATAGCTTATGTTCCCCCTTCATGAGCGACTATTCAGTACCTCAGCAATATGCATTACTTTTACTTCTTTTCCTAAACGCTCAATACGTCCGCCAATGTTTAACAAACACCCACAATCTGCACCGATTAAATAATCTGCACCTGTTTCCATTACACTATCTACTTTTTCGTCTACCATTTGCTCAGAAATTGGAGTCATCTTAACTGAAAACGTTCCCCCAAACCCGCAACAATTTTGCACGTTTGGCAAATCTCTCACAGTTAATCCTTTTACATTTGATAATAAAATTCCTGGTGCTTCTTTTATTCCAAGCATACGTGTCATATGACATGATTTATGAATAGTAGCGACCCCTGGTAAACTTGCACCAACATCAGTAACCTTTAAAACATCCACAATAAACTGTGTAAATTCATAAGTTTTATCAGCAACTTTTTGTGCACGTTTAGCCCACTTTGGATCATCTTTGAAAACATGTGGATACTCATGAAACATTGTCGCACAAGAACCAGATGGCGTAACAATATATTCTGCATCTTCAAAAGTTTCAATCATATGTTTCATTGCTTCTTTTGCTGCTTCTACATGGCCGCTATTATAAGCAGGCTGACCACAACAAACTTGCGCTTCTGGAAATTCAATTTCACAACCTAAACGCTCCAACACTTCAACCGTTGCTTTACCGACATTTGTTTCAAACATATCGACTAAACAAGTAACAAATAAAGTAACTTTCATAACTATTACTCCCCCTTTTTACAACTTCACCAACAAACATATGGTCATCAGATGACTTAGCAGAGAAGAAATAGGCTCAACCATGGCCTATCCTCTCCCTCTTCTAAAGAAAACGCTTACTTAATCTTTCTCTATTTTATCAGAAAATTAAATTTTTAAAAGATTAAATTACGAATTTATATCGTTTTTACCTGTGACAATATGTTCTACATTTGTTAAGTGATCTAGCATTGCTTGCTGCGCTAATTCTACATCTTGTTTTAACACCGCATCATATATAACTTGATGCTCTTCTATAAGTCGTTCTGATGTCGTTTGTTCACCATATAAAATAATGCGTCTTGATTCACCAATCGTTTCAGCAATCATCTCTGAAACATGATTCATGAGTTCAAGCAAAATGCTATTATGCGAAGACTCTGCAATTCCCATATGAAATTGAAAATCGGCTTTTTCGCCAGCCTTTTCATCTCCAATGCTCTTTGCCATTTCATCTAACCAATGTTTCATATTTTGTAAATTATCTTCCGTACGTTTTGCCGCCGCTACTCGAACTGCCCCCACTTCAAGCACCTTTCGTACTTCTAATAAATTCAAAATATCTTCTTTCTTCATTAATAATCTATTGTTTAATGATTTCGTTAATGAAGAAGAATCGAAGTTCTTCACATATGTACCTTCTCCTTGTTTCATCTCAATTAAGCCCATCGCTCTTAGCGCACTTAGCGCTTCACGAACAGCAGATCTGCCAACTTGAAACTGCTCAGCTAATTGATGCACAGGGAGTAGTTTGTCACCAGGTTTTAACGTACCATTTTTAATCATTGTTAAAATAGCTTCAGATACTTCTTCGTAAATTTTTTTCGGTTTAATAGATTTGTACTCCAGTTAAATCACCTCAGTATCTTCCAAACAACAATTGAAACGAT
>NZ_JBNLYE010000337.1:0-4153 GCF_050172095.1 Bacillus sp. GMs2/2 | reverse complement strand
CGAAAAGTATACGCCTAGATTTTTATCACAATTTGATTTTAAAAGAGATATGTTAATACTTTGAAATCTAATTTATATATAATTTCTAAAAATGTTAACTAATTATACAAACGGAAATAATGGTCTCCAAAAATAAAGTACAAGAAATAGTGAGGATAATATGAAGACAGTAAATAAGGTAGTCATTGTTGGTGTATTAACAGTTGGTATAGGAGCTGGGGCTTATATGAATTTTGCCGGAAGTTCTGAACCAGTTATGACCTATAAAACATCTGAAGTACTAGAAAAACAAATCGAAAATCAGCAAAAGTTTGCTGGTGAAGTGATTCCAAATGGAATGGAGATCATTTCATTTGATCCAACAAAAGGTACGAATGAACTAGCTGTTAAAAAAGGCGATGAAGTAAAGAAAGGACAGCTTCTGTTTAAATACAATGATCCAACTGTTAAACAAGGTGTAACAGAAGTGGAAATGCAAAAGAAAATTGCACAAAAAGAAGTAACATTACAACAAAAACAAATTGATGCAGCAAAACAAAAGCTACAAAAAGATAAAAATGCTGGTCTTCCTGCAGAAGCAGTAAAAGCGTCAGAGATTGAAATTCAACAATTAGAATCACAGCTTGAAATGAAGAAGTTTGAAGTAGAAAAAGCGGATGAAATGATTAAAGTAGCAAAAGAGAAAGTAAACACACTTTCTGTTATGAGTCCTGCTGACGGTGTAATTGATGATATTATTACAGCTTCTAATGAAAGAAACGGTATGAGCGGAATTACACTGCGCCATGCAGGTCCATTTAAAGTAGCAGGTCAAATGTCTGAATTTGAACTTGCTAATGTAAAAATTGGACAAGAAATAACAGTTTCATCAAAAACTGTAGCGGGTAAAACATGGACAGGAAAAGTAACAGAAATTGGTTCTACACCATTAAAAAGTATGGATGAAAACAAAACAGTTTCTAGTTATCCATTTACTGTGACGTTAGACAATAGTGAAGGCTTACAAAATGGTTTCCACGTATACGTAGAAACTAAATCAGGCGAAGCAAAGGGTACAGTCATTCCAAAGACCAGTATTTTAAAAAAAGGTGATAAAAACGTTGTCTTTGTTGTAAAAGACGGAAAAGCAAAAGAACAAGTTGTTACGGTTGAATTTGAAACAAGTAATGAAGCAAAAATTTCCGGAGTGAAAAAAGGAGAAAAAATTATCTCTAGACCTACTGTAAATCTAAAAGATGGTATGGAGGTTGCCACGCAATGATTAATTTACAAGGCATTACAAAATCTTTTCAAAATGGTGAAGAATCCATTCAAATATTGCACGGAATTGATGTAACGCTAAATCAGGGAGATTTCACTTCTATCATGGGGCCTTCTGGTTCTGGTAAATCAACATTAATGAATATTATTGGGTGTTTAGATAAGCCTACGACAGGTTCCTATGAATTAGCTGGACAAAATATTTCAAACATGTCTGAAACCGAGCTTGCGCATGTTCGTAATAAGGAGATTGGATTCGTATTTCAAAACTTCATGTTACTGCCACGACTTACAGCGTTGCAAAACATTGAATTACCACTTATTTATGCGGGAGTCGATAAAAAGGAAAGACAAGAGCGTTCATTAGCAGCCTTAACAAAAGTTGGTTTAGCTGATCGCGATACCCACTTTCCAAATGAATTGTCAGGTGGACAAAAACAACGCGTTGCAGTTGCACGCGCAATTGTAAATAACCCGAAATTTATTTTGGCAGATGAACCAACAGGTGCACTAGATACGAAAACAAGTGAACAAATTGTAAATCTATTTTATGAATTAAACAAGCAAGGTTCAACGATTATTATGATTACTCACGATCGTGAAATCGGGGAAGCCGCAGCACGTCAAATCGTTATTCGTGACGGAAACATTGTTCAGGATTGGAGAGAATAAAATTGAATATACATGAAAATATACGTATGGCTATCTCTTCTATCTTTGCCCATAAAATGAGATCTATTTTAACGATGCTGGGAATTATTATTGGAATCAGTGCGATTATTACAATTCTCGCAACGGGGGATGGAAATACTGCAAAGATGCAAAAAGAGATTGAAGAGAGCCGCCATATGGATGAAATTAATATAGAGTATATCAACCCAGATTTTCCGCTGGAAATAGCGAAGATTACACCAGATATGGTAAAGCAATTAGAAGTAATACCAGGTGTAAAGGATGTGTACCCACATGTGAATATGGACGTAAAAGCATATGTAGGTTCAAAAGAAGCTTCTCTTAATTTAAATGTGGGAACAGGTAATTTTATGCAGGATCACAAACTACGAATGATACATGGGCGTGAGTTAACAGAGACTGAGCTGGAAAAACCAATTCCTGTTTTGATTATCAGTGAAGCTCTATTTAAAAAACTATATGATACATGGGAAAATGATTTATATATAGATATAAAAGGAAAACCATATAATATTGTCGGGGTGTACAAATATGATAATATATGGCAATCAAATGTGTATGCAGGATATACCTCGGTTGACAATGCACCGTTGATCTCAGGTGTTGAGGAATATAATGCAGTGACCATTAAGTTATCTTCTTCTAGCGAGCGAGAAATTGTAGGGAAACAAGCTGTATCTGTATTAAATGGATTGAAACCACCAGAATTTGAGCATCTATTTACAGTAGAGGATGAGACAAAAAACGATTTGGTCGTAGAAGAATCATTAGATACGATGAAAATGGTATTCACTGGTGTTGCTGGAATCTCTTTAATCGTAGGTGGTATTGGTGTGATGAATATCATGCTTGTATCTGTTACAGAGCGTACACGTGAAATAGGTGTTCGAAAAGCACTTGGTGCAACGAGAAGGGAAATATTAATGCAATTTCTTATTGAAGCTTGTATTTTAACAGCATTAGGTGGAGTAATTGGTTTTGTGTTAGGTATTTTCTTTGCTTGGGTATCGGCAATCGTAGGTGGATGGCCACTTGTTATTTCAGTAAATCTAGGTCTACTATCTGTTGGAATATCTATATTGATTGGCATTGTCTCTGGTATACTTCCAGCAAATAAAGCAGCTAAACTAGACCCAATTGATTGTCTACGATATGAATAATAGTTGTAGGTGAAAGATAAGATATTCTAGAAAAGAGTAAATACCTATATGGGTATTTACTCTTTTTGGAAATAAGGATTTTCATGGTATAAGCAAAAATCTAAACAATCTTAACTCTAATTTTATATAGATTTCTTGGCTGTAAATACTAAGAGGAGAGAGGAATATAAAATGAAAACAGTGCTAGAAGCAAAAAATATTAAAAAAGTATATGACACAGGTGGAAATACATTTGAAGCGTTAAAAGGGATTAACTTACAAGTACAAGAAGGAGAATTTGTTGGGATTATGGGCCCTTCTGGTTCAGGTAAGACAACTCTATTAAATGTTCTTTCAACAATTGATCATGTGACGAGTGGTGAGATTTTAATAGATGGAAAAGATATTGTAAAAATGAGTGATGATACGTTGGCATTATTTCGGCGCAATCATTTAGGTTTTATTTTTCAAGATTATAACTTATTAGATACGTTAACGGTCAAAGAAAATATCGCATTGCCTCTCGCTTTATCAAAGGTGAAGGTTAGTGAAATTGATCGGCTTGTTCTTGAAATCTCTAAGAAGTTTGGCATGGATCATATCTTAAGTCAATACCCATATCAAGTATCTGGGGGACAGAAACAACGCTGCGCAGCATCACGTGCCATGGTTACGAATCCGAGTATGATTTTTGGGGATGAGCCAACTGGGGCGCTTGACTCTAAATCAGCAACGGATTTATTAGAAAGTATGAAGTCATTAAATGAATATGATAACTCAACCATATTAATGGTAACGCATGATGCGTTTGCGGCAAGTTATTGTAAACGAGTGATTATGATTAAAGATGGTGAATTATATAAAGAATTACACCGTGGAGAATTAACACGTAAGCAATTCTTCCAACAAGTCATTGATGTAATGTCTTCCATTTCTGAAGATAAGGCTGATGATCTTATCTAATATGGCCATTTATAACATAATGTGTGATTAAAACAATGTATATTTTGTAGAAATAGTTTTTAGGAGGTTAAAATAAATGACTTTAATTGAAATCGTTC
>NZ_JBNLYE010000336.1:0-4164 GCF_050172095.1 Bacillus sp. GMs2/2 | reverse complement strand
AAGGTTTATGCTATATATCATTTTAATAGTAATTATATTGTTATTAACTGTTATTACTTGGTCAATGTATTCAATTAAGACGTATGTTGTAAAAGGTCAAGGAATAGTAACGACTAATAATAAGCAAAACATTATGTCTCCTGTATCGGGAGCGATTGAAGAAATTCATGTAAGCGAAGGGAAGAACGTTAAGAAAGGGGATTTACTTTTATCGTTAAAGCCTGTACAGTCAAATTTGCAAATTGAGCAATTAGATGGTCAGTTAAAGCATTTAAATGAACGAATAGAACTGTTGGTAAGAGCTCAAAAGAATATATCCCGGGGGACTAATGACTTTGATAAAAAAAAGATTAGTGAAATTGAATTTTATAATAAGTTGAATTCTTTACAAGTAAAAATGAAAGAATTTGAAGTCAAAAAGGTAACTGAAGATTCCCTTAAACAACAAAATTACAATGAAGAACAGATTCAAGATTATAAGAATAAAGCAAGTAATAAGATGGAACAAGCAAAGTATGAAGCAATTTTAGAATTTACTAATGAAAAAAAACAACTTGAAATTGAAGTGAATAAGTTAGAATCTCAAAAAAATGCTTTAGTAAAAAGCCTTGAAGAGTATAAAATTATTGCTACTGAAGATGGTAAATTTCATTTGAGTAGTAAGATAACTATGGGGATGGTTATTCAGGCAGGTGCTTTAATCGGAAGTATTGCACAAGGAACTGATGATCTAATTATAGAGTTGAATCTACCATCAGCTGAAAGAGCTAAGGTGAAAATTAAAGATGATGTTGAAATGGTAGTAGCAGGTTTAAATCAAAGTGAGTATGGCATTATCGAGGGAAAGGTAATTAGCATTGCGGAAGATGCAATAATTGATGAAAAAAAAGAATCTAACAATATATATTTTAAAGTTCAAATCAAACCTAAGGAACAATTTTTAAAAGATAGCAACAATAATAAAGTGAATCTATCTTTAGGAATGTTGACTGAGGTAAGAATCAAGTATGAAAAAATTACATATTTAAAATATGCACTAGAACAGATTGGAATAAAGTAAGTTTTTTCATACAACCCCACAAAATATAAAAGTTATATTTTGTGGGCATGGGTTTGTATGAAGTGATTAAACTATAACTACATTTTAAAAACATAATTAAGCTCTCTCAATTAATAATTACTTACTAAAAAAAATAACCAATTAAATTATATAATTTTACACACTACATTACAAATGTGTTTATTAAAAAATTGAAAGAGAGTGATATATTAATGAGTAATTTAGTTTTACCTTCTAACTATGTAGAGATTGAAAACGAAGAGATGGAATATGTAGATGGTGGTTACTACATCAGCAATAGTACTTTAAAAGGGATTGTTTTCTCAGGCGTAGGTGCTTCTGCTGGAGTTTCGGTTGCTGCAATTGAAGCGGGTATTTATGGTATTGCAGCTTCATTGGCTTCTGCTGTTCCTGCTTTAGGTTGGGTTACTGGAGCGGTATTAGCGGCTAATGCAACAAACTTTGCAATAACTGCTACTCGAGCAATTGCTAGTGGTAAAGGTATGGACATTGGTGTAGGTTTCCCTACAGGTTTAACTTTCGCTGTAGCTTAATTATTAGATAGTCTATATTAGTAAAGTAATTATTGGTTTGAGAGGGTTTTATTATGTTTTTAATTTGTAGGATTAAGATGAGGTGATTACATGAGGAAAGGAATAAAATTTTTAATACTAATTACGTTAATTATATATATAAATAACTTCGCGTTTGCTTATGTTAATGGGTATAAAACTTTAATTGGTGCTAGTGCATTATGGGCTATCTCACCTTTCTTGTTGTTAACGATTGCGTCTTTTATATTGGCAAATGATTATAAAAAAGACTATTCGATAGTAAAGAAAGAAGCAAGAATTGGTTTTGTTTTAAAAGTTCTTTCATGTATTGTTGCATTTTACAATTATAAATTTGAAATAGGTTCCCTAGAATACATTATGAGATTTGTAATCTTAGCTATTTTATTCATTGTAAATATAACTCTAGAATATAAAATGTACAGAATAGCAAAGAGGTATGTTCCTAAAGCAAATGAAGAGGAAGTTAAAACCATATCTGAGAAAGAGAAATGGAATGTTAAAAAATATGGAAGAGCAGCTACGTTAGGCGTAGGATCTTTCATTTTAGTTGTGATTGGTGGAATGAATATTGTATACATTACTCAAATGAATAAGTATTATAGCTTAATTTGTATTTGTATATTCATTGTTTTTCTAAAGATGAATTATGATAAAAATATGTTGTTCCATCAAGATAAGGTTGCAGGAAAGCGTATTTTCTTAAAAGATGCATTTTATGCAACTTTAGGATTTGGATATAACTGTGCAATAGCCTTTAATTTTATTTCAGGGAATGAATTTATTGCAAATACTGCATTAATTGTTGGGATTTGCTTCTTATATCCCACTATTGTAACTAATAGAAAGATTGCCTTAAAACAAAGAGAAGTGTCAAAAGTCATTAGAGATAATTTTGAGTATTACTACAATGATGAGAATAATCCTTATAAATGAGTACAATGTAAAAGTATTATTAGATGATTAATTTATGTAAGGCTAGATTTTTTTATAATTACCAAGTGGTGAATTCTGTAAGGACAGAGTTCACTTTTTATAATTATATGTGTAAGCTGAGGTTGATTAGAAGATGGTAGAGATACGTTATGAATAAGAGGGAAAGAAGATTAATTCATTGTAGAAAGAAATAGAGCAAGTAGGTAAAAAAGCTGCAGACGTCTTAAACAGTCGCAAATCAAGTGATGTAACTGATAAATATGAAATTATAAATTTAAAAGAGGTTCAAAAAAGGTATTTCAATAATGACGGGTATTATGACTATGAGCATCGGTGGTATCGCTGGTATTTCATTAGCCGTTGGTGATATTGGTGTTATGAATATCTTGTAGCTGTAACAGAGTGTGCGCGGGAAATTTGGGTACGTAAAGCGCTAGGCGCAACACGTAGTAAAATTTTATTATAATCTTAATTAAAGCACTTCGTAACAAATAGTTTATTAGTATAGTAGAGATATTTCTCTCTACCACACATACATATTGTTCTAGTGGTGGCTCATAGCAGTCTTTAAGAAGATGTGAATGAACAAGTTATTGAAATAGAGGGAGGCATTATATATGGAAGTGAATATTAATAAACAAGATGTAGGTGCGGAAAAACCATCATTATTTGGAATGATTACATCTCCTGGATTACAGTTTGAAAGAATGAAAACAAGTAAGAAAACTTGGAGCATGTTCCTCTTAGTAACACTGTTACAAGGACTCCTAGGAGGCTTAAGTGCGTATGTTATACATACCTCACCTGAGATACTTAAAATGAAAGCAGAATTAGGTGGACTGGCTGGACAAAGTTCACTTACATCCGAAGTGATTTCTGGAATTGGATCGAGCTTTGCTAGTGCGATGGTTGGAACACTATTCATAGCAGCTATTTATAAGATATTTATGATGTTTTTGGGGAATGATACCTCTTATAAAACCCTATTGAACATTGTAGTTTATACAAATATTGTCCTTATTATTGGTGGACTTATTAATACAATTTTAAGTTTAATCTTTGGTACTGGAATGACACAATATACGAGTTTAGGATTATTATTTACGGAAGGTACATTTGCATATGGAATTGGTAATACAATTGAAGTATTCTATGTATGGAATTTAGCCTTAATTTGGCTTGGATTACATATTACAGCAGGATTAAACAAAGTGAAAGCATCGATTCCAATTATTACTCTATTCATTATTAAGGCAGTATTCTTAGCGGCAATTATTGTATTAATATCAAATCTTTTACCAGGTATACCAATGTAGGTAAATTAAGTTCATTATAAATAAGTTTAGTAAAAAAATTGCAACACTATTAACCGGTCCTTCAATACAAGGTACCGGTTAATTTGTATCTAAAAAGTGTCTAATGAATGGTGAAGTAGCAAAATTGATTCTTATTCTTTCTATCCTTAAAACGTCATGAAAAATGTATTAGATGGAATTCACATACAAATGAGGGGACAACGAGTTATAAAAGCTTGTCGTTAACTATTTTCATGTTACTTGTCTAAAAAATATTAAATGTATCTCTAAGTATTTGATG
>NZ_JBNLYE010000335.1:0-4235 GCF_050172095.1 Bacillus sp. GMs2/2 | reverse complement strand
TATAGAATTTTCTGCAGATAGGGTAAAGAAGTCTAATGATTTATAATTTGATAAAACTTTGAATTTATAGGTGGGATTAAAGTTTTAAAAAATAAAAAATGTAACATAGTTGTAACAAAACCTTATTATGATGTAAATCAATGACTGATAGTTAAAAATCATGAAAATAAATTAAAACTTAATTTAAGAGTAATTATTGAATTTATTTGCTAGGAGGAAAAGCAATTGTATAATAAAACAATTTTGGTTACTGGTGGTACGGGGTCTTGGGGAAACGAACTGATAAGACAATTAGTAAAAGAAACTCCAAGGGAAATACGAGTTTTTTCACGAAATGAAACGGCACAATTTGAAATGCAACAAAAATTTGCTAATCATGATAATTTGAAATTTATCATTGGAGATATTCGTGATAGGGGAGCATTGGTTTCTGCTTGTAAAGATGTTCAGTATGTGTTTCACCTGGCCGCGTTAAAACATGTTCCAGTATGCGAATACCAACCTGATGAGGCGATTAAAACAAATATAAATGGTACGCAAAATGTCATTGAAGCAGCTATTCAAAATCATGTAGAAAAAGTAATATATGTTTCAACTGATAAAGCTGCTGATCCATCTAACACATACGGAATGACAAAGGCAATGGGAGAGAAGCTAATCATCCATGCCAATTTACAATCCAGTAAAACAAAGTTTATTTGTGTCCGTGGTGGAAATGTTTTAGGTTCAAGTGGAAGTGTGGTCCCTCTGTTCAAAAATCAAATAAAGGAACATGCAAGAATTGGTATTACAGATTTTGATATGACGAGATTTTTCTTAACAATTGAAGATGCCGTTCGGTTGTTATTTAAAGCTACGTATGAAGGAAAAGGCGGAGAGATCTTTGTCATGAAAATGCCAGCTTGTAAAATTATAGATTTGGCAGAGGTATTAATTGAAGATGCTCAAAAGAAACAGGTACAAATTAAAGAGTTAGGAATTCGTCCAGGAGAAAAATTAAGTGAATTGCTGCTTTCTGAAGTAGAGAGTAAAACAAGCGTATGCTTTGATGAAGATTATTTTGTAGTATTACCTACTGTTCATATTGAGGGCCTAAAAGAATACTATTCGAATTATCCACCTGTTACCTTATCGAATTATAATTCTCAACAGGATTTACTACCAAAAAATGAAGTAGAGCAAATGTTGAAAAAAGGAGGATTTCTATCATGAAAAAAGATGCATCTCTTTTGATTACCGGCGCAAACGGTTTTACAGGACGACACGCGTATCAATATTTTTCACAGTTAGATATCAACGTCATTCCTATGTTTCAAACTCATACTCGTATAATTGAAGCTCCCAATAGTGTGGTATGTGATTTAACAAATAAAACCGCAGTAATGAGCTTAATTAAGAGAATAAAACCGGATTATGTATTACATCTAGCCGGACAGAATTCAGTTTTAGAATCATGGAAGAAGCCTCTGGATAGCCTCGAAATTAACATTATAGGAACTTCTTATTTATTAGAAGCATTAAGACAAGTGGTTCCAAATAGTAAGACACTGATTTTAGGATCGGCACTACAACATGATTTAACAAAAGGGACAACCCCTCCTCATCCGTATAGTTTAAGCAAAACTATGCAAGCAATGATTGCTGATGCATGGGGCGAACTGATGGGGTTGGATATTGTTATAGCAAAGCCCTCTAATCTAATTGGCCCAGGTGAATCTACAGGAATATGTTCGCTTATTGGAAAGAAATTAATAGATATTGAAATGGGGAAATGTGAGCCAATCATTGAAATTAATGACCTACAAGCTACAAGAGATTTTTTAGATGTTCGAGATGCAGTTGCTGCTTATCATGTATTGCTGTGTGCAGGTGAAAAAGGAAAGAAATATAATATTGGGTCGGGTGTAAAACGTTCATTATTAGAGGTACTAAGTATGTATAAAGAAATAACGAACTTAGATTTTCGGATACGAGAAACAAATAGTGTGAAGAGTAAAGATCAATCGGATTTGATTTTACATGATATAAAAAAACATGGCTGGTCTCCTAAAATTCAATTTATAGATTCATTGCAAGATGTATGGGAGTACATGAGGAAAAGCAGAACATCAAGGAGAAGTATAAAATGACGCTTCACCCTAGAAATAAGATAGATATATTCTCTATAAATACGATAGATAACGATACCATAACTATAAATATTTCTGATGAATTAGATTGGAATGATCCGGAGAAACACGCATTACTTTTACTAAAAAAAATAAAAGAATGCGTAACGTTTGTTGAGAGTAAAGAAATGTATCAAAAAATTTCGAGTATAGTAGGAAAAAGGAAATTTGCCATACAAATATTTACTAAATTTGAATCAAATGAATATGGAAATGACTTTTACGAAATTGTAGAGGATCTTTTGTTAGATAAGGGATATGAATTCAAAGTTTATTAAATAAATCAATTATATAGAAAGTTTGCCTAATTAGGAAATTCAATAACCAGTAACAGAGAAAATTTTTTCAATTACTTTTTCCACATTCGTTAGGAGTGAATACAACATGGACTATGTGACAGGGCTTAGAAAGATTGTAGGACATCGTCCTTTGATTTTAGTTGGAGCTGTTGTTATTTTAATTGATGAAGAAAATCGTATCTTATTGCAGAAGAGAAAGGAACCAAACGGTCTATGGGGAATTCCTGGAGGGCTAATGGAGTTAGGCGAATCAATTGAAAATACTGCGAAAAGAGAAATTCATGAAGAAACAGGATTGCTAGTAGAGGGGCTTACGTTATTTAATGTGTTTTCTGGAGAATCATATTTTAGGAAATTGGAAAACAAAGATGAATTTTATGCGATTACCGTTGTGTATAGCTCCAAGAAGTTTAAAGGGAAATTACAAATATCGGATAATGAATCTTTACATTTACATTTTTATAATATTGATAAATTACCAGAAGACATGCTAATTACACACAGAAACATTCTTTATGACTTCTTGAAAAAAACGAATGTTTAGTAGTTTGGTTTGAGGGCTATTAAGGTGATAGAAATGGTAGGGAAAGCAAATGAACCTCTATTAATCTAAATCTAAGTATTTTAATCAAAAATAAAGGTGGAATCATGTATGCGTAAAAGAATTCTATTTACTGGAGGCGGTACAGCTGGCCATGTCATGGTTAACATGGCTCTAATCCCTGAATTTATGAAAAAGGAATGGGATATCCAATATATCGGATCTCAAAATGGGATTGAAAATTCACTAATTACCAATGTACCGTATCATAGTATTTCAACAGGGAAACTTAGGCGGTATTGGGATTGGAATAATATAAAAGATCCTTTCAAAATTTTAAAGGGATGTCTACAGAGTTATAGATTAATTAAAAAAATGAAACCAAATATTTTATTTTCAGCAGGTGGATTTGTAGCTGTTCCCGTAGTTATAGGAGCACGTTTAAATAAGGTACCTATTATTATACGTGAACCAGATAGTACCTTGGGACTTGCTAATAAAATTTCTCTTCCTTTTGCAACGAAATTATGTACAACTTTCCCTGATACAGAAAAGAATTTAAATTCAGAAAAAATCACTTATATTGGTCCAATTGTAAGAGAAGAAATTCTAAAAGGTAATAGATTACGCGGAAAAGACTTTTGTGGATTTCAACTAAATAAACCTATGCTACTTGTAATGGGAGGAAGTCAAGGGGCACAGTGGATTAATGATGTAGTGAGAAACAGCTTGGATACATTGTTAATGGAATTTAATATTGTTCATATTTGTGGAAAAGGAAAAAAAGATTCATCTATCAAAATAGAGGGATACAAACAGTTCGAATATGTAGGAGAAGAATTACCAGATATACTGCAACTGGCTAGCATAGTAGTTTCAAGAGCTGGCTCTAGCGCTATTTCTGAATTGTTAACTTTGAAAAAGCCAACGCTTCTTATTCCACTTACTAGTGGTTCAAGTAGAGGAGATCAAATCATAAATGCAAAATACTTGGAACGTTCAGGCTATGCCGAAGTATTACTTCAAGAAGATACAAAACATGATACGTTTATTCGCGCGATAAAAAAATTATACAATAATAAAGAAAAGTACATTCAAAATATGAATGATTCTAACATGGGAAATAACGAAGGGCTGCTCCAGTTAGTTAATTTAATTAGTGAAACATGTAAACCTAATTGATGAGTTTGGATGAGGGTATATAGTCTAATTCCTTCATCATAAAAA
>NZ_JBNLYE010000334.1:0-4247 GCF_050172095.1 Bacillus sp. GMs2/2 | reverse complement strand
AAATAATCCCCAATTATTAAATCTCTCAAAAAAAGGTAAATAAACATATTCCATAAAGCTAATATGTTTGTTTACCTTTTTCTATTTCAAATCAACAGCAAAATATCGTTGAATAAAAACAGCATGAATAAGTATTTTGTTATTCATTTCTCTTTTTCATATAATCTTTTTCACATTGCAACGGCTTAAATTTCACTTTTTTCCCTTTCTTCTTTTTCGTTTTTATAACGAGCCATTCCCCTTTTTCAACGTCTAGTTTTAGGCGTTTCATTACATTGATATTATCTTTTTCTTTATAAAGTAAAAATGCTTCTTGCGCCCTCACAAATAGGCTGGGCTGTTCGCTAAATCCACCACTGTCATAAATTTTAGTTAGCGAAGTATAATAAGAATCATTTTCCTTTCCACCATACATCAAATGAGCAGCCTCCAGATCTCTTTTACTTACTTCCCAAAAACTATGTTCATCAATATTTAAATTAAATGTGGATTTAATGTCCTGTATTATATTCTTCACATACTTTTCATCTCTAACTTTTCTTTCTTCGAGACAATCCGAAGATAACTCTGGTGCATCTGATTGGGAATGTACAACGTGTTGTATCGATACACACAGAATAAATACGCTTAAAATGTAAAATATTTTTTTCATATTTACATATCACCTCAAATGATTTAGATACTATATCATTTGAGGCTTACAATATTCTTATGCTAATAATAAGAAAGATCCTATAAAATAAAATTTTTATAGGATCTTTCTTTTTAATATTGCTTTATCAAATTCACGGGCGGGGCAACTACCTTACTACTTTTCACATCATATAATCCTATAGGTGTTACTCGTATAAAAGGCAAGTGCGTCGCAGAAAAGAATAAAATTGTAAATGCTGGATCATCATACGCGTAGCCACGCTCTTGTAGTAATTTCACCATCTGTTTCTCTTCCTGTATTAATTCTCTCATTTTTAAATTAGACATAATCCCGAGCAATGGTAATGCTATTTCGTGTAACACTTCATTGTTTTCTACTATGACCATTCCACCACCGAGCTCTTTTACTCTACGAAAAGCTGTAAGCATATCTTCTTTTCTTTTTCCGATAAGAATGATGTCACCTGTACCAGAATAAGAGCTAGCAAGCCCACCTAGTTCTTTTGCAAAACCTTTGACAGCTATATTCACTTGCCAACTGCCATCACGAGCAATCATCATAAGGAAACATTCATCATGATCTGTGGACAATTCATCACAGTCTATATTGATTTCACTAGTGTATGGTTTTGTAATAACGTTATTTAATAAGTGTATCCCCTTTTTATTAGAGAAAATCATATCCTCTTTTTCTATTGACCAATCTAATGATAATGGAGTTACTTTATGTTTACTCCAGTCTATATGTAATGCCTCATGTGTATTTACACCGTCACGCTTCACCCATTTCCCCTTTGCAAGGACACTAATTGGTACTGGGTTTTCTTTACTTTCTAAAATATTGATATTAGCAATTCTACCTGTCGCAATCGAACCATGTACATGTTCCATATTATAATAACGAGCAATATTATAACTTGCCATATCGTATGCATCTATTACTGGCACTCCTTGTTTTATCGCGGTAGAAATCATAACGTTTGTCATTCCATTCTCATAAAACGAAGGATGTGAGCCGTCTGTTGTAAAAAAGAATCTATCAAACTGCTTTACGCCTAGTTCCAACAATTCTTTCAGTAAAACTTCTAAATCTGGGCGGATTGAAGAATTTCTTAGGGAAACAGTGTAACCTTGCATAAGACGAGTGAAAGCTTCCTGCCCTGTCATCGCTTCATGATCACAATCTGTACCTAACAGTTTTAACTTCGCTAAAGTCGTTTCAGATGCACCTGGAAAATGTCCTTCTACTTTCTTCTGCAATCGCTTCGTTTCCTGCATCCAAGTTAACATTTCATCATCGCCATGTAATAGTTTTGGCCACGCTGTTAGTTCGCCGCCTTGAAGAACTGCTTTATGCTTAAGCCATTCTATTATTTCTTCACGATTAAATAAAGTTTCCCCGTTTTGCAATTCAGTTTGTCCATCAAAACGACACCACCAATACATACTTGCTGGAATCTTTTCAAATTCATCTAATAAACGAAATGCTTCTTCACGTTGTAATGTGAAAAATAAAGTTAAATTATCATTAATAAAAGTTGTTGTCCCAAACTGCATCGCATGATTCGCTAAAGTTTCAGGATTATATAATTGATATGGATGTGCATGAGGTTCTATGTAACTTGGAACTACATACTTTCCATCACAATCAATGACTTCACATTCATGCAGTTGCACTGGCAGCTTTTCCCCTACATAAACAATCCGGTCATCATAGATCCAAATATTTGCTTGCATCCACTCGCGCATATAGGAATTTAAATAAGTTGCGTTCTTACATAAAATGTGCGGACTTCTTTTACCATCTATTACTTCAACATGCTCTCGTAATTGTTTATTACTCCATTTATAATGATTTTCCCCCATTGTATCCAACTCCAAATCAACTCATAATTATTTTGATTAAAACGAGAAATACTTAACTAACTAAAGTATTTTCCATTCATAACTCCCCAATTGGCACCCCTATATCCTTCATTATATTTAATAATTTTAAAAATAACAATTTTCAGAACTACATACATACCTTTTTTATCCAAAATAAAAAGAATGTCATGTAACTGACATCCTTTTTATTTTTATCGTAAGCATTAAGATTGATTTTCACTTTGAAATACACTTGATTCCATATCATAAATGCAACTACTGTCCATAGTTGCGAACTTAAAAAAGCACCTCTTTTAAATATAACTATAACAAAATTCCATTCACTTTCTTTTCATCTATTTATTAAATTCAATTTGCATCATTTTATTAAACTGCGGAACAATATCGACCCCACCTATAGAGTTGAGACTGATAGCCAATGTATGTTTGCCTCCAATTACTCCCCCAGCAAAAGTTGTAAATCCAGGAATTCCTCCTCCATGCCCCCAAACTGAAACACCGTTTGGAAGTTTAGTCTCATAGATTCCAAGACCGTATGCGTCACCAACCCCTTTTCCTTCTATAGGAACTGTAGTAAGCATTTCTTTTAGCTCGCGTTCCTTCAGTAACTTACCACCGAGTAAAGATGAAAAGAACTTATTTAAATCATCCGCATTAGAAATCATATCTCCAGCTGCATTAGCTAAACTTGGATTATAATAAGTAATATCTTTCAACTCGCCTGTTCCTTCCATTTTCACATATCCACGAGCATGATTCTTTCCTGGGATGACGGGTGAATTTCCTGGTAAAAACGTATTTGATAGGTCCAAAGGTTCAATAATTCGCTTTTCGATTTCTTCCGCATAACTATTTCCAGTTATTTTTTCAATAAGCATTCCTAGTATTACGTATCCTGTGTTTGAATACAACCAGTCTTTTCCCGGCGAAAAATCTGGAGGCAGCGAAAGACCTATTTTCACTATTTCTTCTGCTGTATACGTTTTTTTCGAATTCATTATGTCCGCGTCTTTTGACTTTAAGTATTCAGCGATACCACTCGTATGATTCAAAAGTTGTCGTATCGTAATTTGATTACCATCATACCCATTTCCTTGCACGAGACCTGGTAGCCACTTTTCAATTGGATCGTCAAGTTGTAAGCGATTTTCTCCTACTAATTGAAGCACAGTCGTCGCAGTAAACGTCTTCGTCACACTACCAATTCGAAAGCGATAATCCGAATTCACCGGTTTCTTTGTACTTAAGTCCGCCACGCCAGCAGTAAAACTACTAGTTTTTCCGTTGTTAGACGCCTTAGCTAATATTCCTACAGCACCAAGCTGTACTGTTTCCTGCATTACTTGTTTCCAGCCATTACGATTCTTTTGATCATGTACTTGTGACGAACTAGAAATATTTTGAGTTGACTCTGCAGTCACAGTAAAACCAGGTGTAAATAGAGCAGTACCCGCTAATAAAACTGCAAAACTTGCTAACTTAATTGAATTACATTTTTTCATAAGGCTTTCTCTCCTCCATTAATATCGGATTGATTCAAGCTATACTTTCATCCTATATGATAAATCTCTCTTTTTTCTTATCCATTCCTTACGAAATACTTACGTTTAAATTTAAATACGGTAAACTGAGGAAGAGTTATGCATGCAAATAAAAAGAGAACATGTTTTCATTTTTTATGTAAACATGTTCTCTTAAACATTTAA
>NZ_JBNLYE010000333.1:0-4327 GCF_050172095.1 Bacillus sp. GMs2/2 | reverse complement strand
TGGTGAGAAAATATATTTTTTATTTTTTTAAGTAAAGGGGGGGTATAGTTGCGAAAACTCTCTAAAAAGATGCAAGTTAAACAAGATTTATTACAACAATTGGAAAATGAAGAAATGGACAGTGCGGTGTACATTGATTTGGTCGATAAATATATGGCATTGTGGGATGCATCGAAAGCATTGGAAAGAGAATGGAAGAAAGAACGTATGGTTACATGGGATAACGGTGGAGGGCAAAAAGGAATTAAGCCTAATCCAGCCGGAAAGGAATACCGGGAAACGATTCGTAGTATGACAGAGCTAATTAAAAAGATGAATTTGCAAAATCCAAATACAGGTGATGACGATGACGAATTATAAGTATCATCCCTATATTGATAACTATATAAATATGGTCGAAAGCGGCCAGGTGAAGTCATCGAAAGAAGTCAAACTATTAATAGGACTTCTAAAGAAGAAACTTAGCCAAAACAACATTGTTATCAATCATGATGAAATTACAGAAGCAAAAGAATGTATTGAAAGGTATTTTCCGTTTGAATTATTACCACATCAAGATTTTATTTTGGCTTGCTGTGTAGGTTTGTTTTATGATGACGGAACGCTTGTGTTTAATGAGTTTTTAATTTTGATGGGCCGTGGTGCTGGGAAAAATGGTTTCATTGCAGCGCTTGCTTTCTACTTAGTTAGCAAACAAGGGATTCGAGGATATAACGTTGATATTGTAGCTACTTCAAAAGAGCAGGCTTTAACGTCGTTTATGGATGTTCATGATGTATTAGAAGAGTACAAAAAGAGAATGAAGAAATTCTTTAAATGGACGTTAGAAAAAATAGTATACAAGAAAACAAAATCCAAAATTAAATATTATACGAACAACGCTAAGACAAAAGATGGTTTACGTCCTGGGGTTGTTATTTTTGATGAAATTCATGCCTACGAAAGTTATGACAACATCAAAGTATTTACATCAGCATTAGGGAAGGTACAACATCCACGCCGTTTTTATTTAACTACAGATGGAGATGTGCGTGGCGGTGTACTCGATGATTTTAAAGATGTGGCTAGGCAAGTATTGAATGGGGAACTCCCTAATTCACGTATGTTTCCGTTTCTTTGTAAATTAGATGATGAAAGTGAAGTGGATGATTTTGAAATGTGGGAGAAAGCAAACCCTTCCTTACCTTACTTTCCTCATTTGAAGCAAGAGATGGAAACGGAATATGAGAACATGCAAACAAGACCTTCCGCACGAATTGAATTTATGACAAAACGTATGAACTTACCGCAAGAAGAGACGATGTTCTCTGTAGCAAGCTGGGAGCAAATAAAAGCCACTGATCAAGAGTTTCCATTGGAGGAACTAAAAGGACAGACTTGTGTAGGCGGTATTGATTTCTCGGATATTGATGATTTTGTTGGTGTAGGTTTGTTGTTTAAATATAAAGGCAAAAGGTACTGGAAACATCATACCTTTATTAATCGTCAAGCATTAAAGAATAAAAACTTTAAAATTGATATTCAAGTAGCGATAGATGAAGGGATTGTAACGATTATTGATGATGTCATTAATAAACCAGAACATATTCTAGGATGGTTTATTGAACAAGCGAAGATATACAATATAAAATCAATCGCTTCCGACTTATACAGGATTAATTATATTAAACAAATCTTTGAAGAAGCTGGTTTTCATCTTGAAATAGCTCGTAGTGGGAAGGTAACACATACCAAGCTACAACCTGTAGTGGAAGAAATGTTTGCAACGGAGAGCATTGTGTTTGGTTCAGATCGTATGATGCGTTGGTACACGAATAATGTGTATGTGGACAAAGACTCAAAAGGAAACATTAGTTATGAAAAAATCGAACCTTATTTGCGTAAAACGGATGGGTTTATGGCGTTTATTCATGCCCTAACCTTGGATGGAATGTTAAAAGAGGGCATCCCAATTACAAAAGAAAACATAATGAAAATATTTAAAGTATTTGGTAGTTGAAGAGAGGGTATGAAATGGGAGTAATGAATTGGCTGAAAGGGTTTTGGAGTGGTAAAACGCTTAAAGATTTACGTAGTTGTGATTATGAATTAGAAGTAGATTATTTTTACAAAAAGTTAGCGGTGGAAAGTTGTATTGATTTAATTGCGAATGCACTTACGATGTGTGAAATACAAACGTTTGATAAGGGAAAAGAAATTCGGGGAGAAAATTACTATCTACTAAATGTGCAGCCGAATCAAAATCAAAATGCTTCTGAATTTATGCACAGTCTGGTGCACCATTTAATTGATGATAATGAGTGTTTGGTTATTATGTCAAATGACCAATTGTATATTGCTGATGAATTTACAGTAGATCATTATGCATTTAAAGAGAATGAATACAAGAATGTTGTTATTGGTGATTTAAGTTTGAGACGAGAATATAAAGAGTCTGAGGTCTTATATTTTAAATTAAATGATGAAAACATGATGCAAGTAATTGACGGAATGTACGAAAGTCTAGGGAAGTTACTCATATCGACTATTAATTTTTATAAACGAAAAAATAGTAAACGATTTTTACTAAAAGGTGACTTTCTTAGAGCCCAAGATGAAGAAACGCAAACGAAAATTGATGAATTCTTTGATAATCAACTTAAAAATTGGTTGGATCCAAATAAAGAAACCTCCACATTCCAACTGCCAGATGGTTATAATCTTGAAGATTTAAGTGATGGTGGGAAAGGTTCTGCAAGCAATGGCACAAGTCGAGATACGACAGCCTTAATCAACGATATTTTTAATTATGTTGCGATAGCTTTTCATGTTCCGGTAGGGATTTTAAAGGGGGATGTTGCGGATATTGAAAAACAAATGGATTCTTTTTTAGCGTTTTGTATTAACCCTATGGCGAGGTTAATTCAAGATGAGTTTAACCGTAAGATGTATAAGAAAAAAGACTTTTTAAAACGTTCTTATTTAAAAATCGATACAACAAAAATTAAAGTTGTGGATATCACAAAACTAGCAACAGCACTAGATAAGCTCTTTGCAATTGGTGGCTTATCTATTAATGATATTTTAATTATTCTTGGTAGAGAACCAATTGAAGAAGAATGGGCAAATAAACGCTTTGTTACAAAGAATTATCAAGAAGCGGATTCTTTGGAGGGAGGTGAAAAGGATGAGACGTTACAAAAATGAACAATATAATCATCTAGCTAACGTTCAGCATGCATTTAGAGCCGAAGCAAAAGCGGATTCGCTGGACATAACGATTTATGGTGATATTGGTGAATCATGGTGGAGTGACTCCACATCGGCGGTTGATATTGAAAAAACATTAAAAGCTACTTCCGCAAATGTTATTCATATCAATCTGAATAGTCCCGGTGGGGATGTATTTGATGGGATTGCAATTTATAACCAACTAAAAAACCACTCGGCAAAAGTTATCATTACCGTAGATGGACTGGCAGCAAGCGCCGCATCTATTATTGCGATGGCAGCAGATGAATTAATTATGAATACCGGTTCTATGTTAATGATTCATGAAGCTTCTACATGGACTTGGGGGACAAAATTAGATATTCGTAAAACGTTGAATGCCCTTGAAGGAATTGACAAGTCGCTTGCGGATATTTATATGACTCGTTATCAAGGAGAACGTTCAGAAATTGAGACGATGATTGCGAACGAAACATGGTTTACCGCAAATGAGGCAGTAGAATTTGGATTGGCTCACAAGGTAAATGAACATGTGGAAAATAATGAAGTGATAGATCCAGAGGAATTTAAAAATAATGTTCTACAAAAATTTCGAAATAAAAATAGACAGAATGAACCAGCAGTAGCAGGTGCAAATCAAAATATACTTAACAAATTTAAGCGCGCGTAAAGCGGTGCTTTTTTTATTTTCTTAAAAACAGGAGGGAACAAGATGACTATTAAAAATTTAGATCGTCCAGTAATTGAAAATAAAGATCAACAGATTATTAATGTGCAAGAAGCATTGGAGACAGGGGATGCGCAGGTAGTAGCGGCACGTATTGTTGCAAACATGGAAAATAACATGCAGCATTTTCAAGATATGATGAACGATGTAATTAGTGAAGCGCAACAAGCCAAAAATGAAAATTGGGATGCTCAAGTGCTGGCCTCTCGTGGTGTACGTGTTTTAACAAATGAAGAAAAGAAATTTTATAATGCAGCAATTGAAGTAAATTCATTTAGTGAAACGCATAAATTAATGCCGCCAACAATTTTTGAGCGTGTATTTGAGGAGTTAGAAAAAGAGCATCCATTGTTAGCTCTTGTTAATTTCCAAACAGTAGGAGCAAATACT
>NZ_JBNLYE010000332.1:0-4336 GCF_050172095.1 Bacillus sp. GMs2/2 | reverse complement strand
AGAGCGGTAAAAATATATTTTGATTTTTTTATGGAATGGGGGGGTACCTATGCGGAAACTATCGAAAAAAATGCAAATCAAAGAAGATTTATTACAACAATTGGAAATTGTAGAAATGGACAATGCGGTATACATGGATCTTGTTGATAAATACATGGCAATGTGGGATGCAGCAAAAGCATTAGAAAGAGAATGGAAAAAAGAAAGAATGGTTTCATGGGACAACGGTGGTGGACAAAAAGGATCGAAACCTAACCCTGCCGGAAAAGAATATCGTGAGACGATTAAAAGTATGACAGAGCTGCTTAAGAAAATGGGCTTGGAAAGTGTACCAAGGGAAGAGGGTGGTGAAGAAGATGTATAACTATCATCCATACATTGATGATTATATGAGAATGGTGGAGCAAGGAGAAATTCAAGCTTGTAAAGAGCAAAAACAACTCATGGAATTTTTACGTTGGAAGCTCGAGCAACCAGGTGTCGTGATTGATGCAGAAGCAATTGAAAATTCAGTTCGTGTTCCAGAAAAGTATTTCCCATTCGAATTATTTACATGGCAAAGGTTTTGTAATGCATTTATTTATGGCGTCAAATATGAAAATGGTTCGTTAATGTTTAATCGATTTTTTATGTTACTAGGGCGTGGAGCCGGAAAGAACGGTTATATTGCTTACAATTGTTTTCATATGATGACGGGACATCATGGGATACGAAATTATGATATAGATATTGTAGCAACATCAGAAAAACAAGCAAAAACGTCGTTTGAAGATGTATACAATGTGTTAGATCATCCGAAGTTTGCTAAGAAGATGAAAAACGTATTCTACAAATCGAAGATGCTTATTCAACATCGGAAAACGAAGTCCAAGTTAGAATTTAATACATCAAATGCTCGGACAAAAGATGGTAAGCGTAGTGGTGTTGTTATTTTTGATGAAATTCATGAATATGAGAATTATGATAGTGTGAAAGTTTTTACATCGGGATTAGGAAAGAAAAAAGACCCACGAACGTTTTATATTACAACAGATGGACGTGTACGTGGTGGTGTATTAGATGATTTAAAAGAAGAAGCGCAAAAAGTGCTGAATAAAGAACTTCCACAATCAACACTATTTCCTTTTATCTGTAAATTAGATCATGAATCAGAAGTAGACCATGAGGAAATGTGGGAAAAAGCAAACCCTTCTTATCCATATAACGAGAATTTACAGCATGAAATGAAACAGGAATATCATGATATGCAGCATAACAGTTCTTTTCGCATGGAATTCATGACAAAGCGCATGAACCTTCCAGTGGAAGATGTGTTAAAAGAGGTGGCAACCTATGAAGATCGTTTAGCGACAGATCAGCCATTTCCTGAAAATGTGAAGGGAATAGAATGTATGGGCGCTGTAGATTTTGCACAAATCAGAGACTTTTGTTCGGTCGGCATTCTATTTAAAAAAGATGGGAAACGGTATTGGATGCAGCATACATTCATGCATCATACAGCACCCCAGTTGCAAGATATCAATCGGGATATTCTTGCACTTGCGATGGAAAAAGGGTTACTGACGGTTGTGTATGATGCATCCATTAGCGCGGAGCATGTATTGAATTGGTTTGTCATGATGAATAAGAAATATCGTATTAGAAAAGTTAGCATGGATTTATATCGATCCTCTATTTTAAAAGAAGTATTGGAAGAGGCAGGATTTGAAGTCGAAATTGTTCGTCGTGGTCCAGCAACCCATAGTAAACTAGCTCCACTGGTAGAAGAAATATTTATTAAACGTACCATTGTCTTTGGGGATGATCCATTGATGCGTTGGTATGTAGGGAATGTTTATAAGGAAGAGAAGATGAACGGTAATATTGAATATAAAAAGATTGATAAAGAGAAGCGGAAAACGGATGGTTTTTTCGCTTTTTTACATGCGCTTAATTGCGATAGTGAATTAAAAGAATCCAGCGCTTTAACAAAAGAAAGTATTAAAAAATTATTCAAAGTATTTAGCGTATAACAGGGGGTGAGAATGTGGGATTACGAGAATGGGTACGAGGTTTTTTCGGAAGTAACAAGACTCTTACGTTAGATTCATGCTGTTATGAATTAGGAATTGATTATTTCTATAAAAGACTAGCTGTAGAAAGTTGCATCGATCTTATTGCGAACGCAGTAACACGGTGTGAATTTCAAACATTTGAAAAAGGGAAAGAAAAACGCGGTGAAAACCATTATTTATTGAATGTACAACCCAACCAAAATCAAAATGCATCAGAATTTATGCATAGCTTAGTTAATCATTTAATGATGAATAATGAGTGCGTAGTAATCATGCAAGATAAACAATTGTATATTGCTGATTCTTTTAACATGACTAAGTTTGCATTAAAAGAAAACATATATAATGACATAACAATTGAAGACTTCACTTTTGAAAAATCATTTTATGAATCAGAAGTCTTTCACTTTAAATTAAACGATCGTAATATCATGCAAGTTATAGAGGGCATGTACAGTAGTTTCGGGAAATTGCTTGCGTCCTCCATTGATTATTATAAAAGAAAAAACAATATACGTCTGTTAATTAAGGGAGAATTTATCAGACCACAGGATGAAGCAACGCAAGAAGCGATTAATGACATGTTTGAAAATCAATTAAAGAGTTGGTTTAACGCTGATAAAGTGGGTTCCGCTTTTCAATTGCAAAATGGTTATGTTTTCGAAGATATGAGCGATAGTAAAAATGGTGTCGCCAATAATAGTACAAGCCGTGATATCAGCGACTTAATCCATGACATATTTAGTTATGTAGCAACGGCTTTTCATGTACCTATCGGCATTTTAAAAGGCGATGTGGCTGATATTGAAAAACAGATGGATTCATTTTTAGCATTCTGTGTTAATCCAATTGCTGAATTGATACAAGATGAATTTAACCGAAAGATGTACAAGAAAGAAGAATATTTGAAAAGAACATACTTAAAAATTGATACAACAAAAATTAAAATTGTTGATATTACGAAGATGGCAACCGCAATGGATAAATTATTTGCGATTGGTGGTCTAACAATGAATGACGTCATAATGATGCTTGGAAAAGAGCCGATTGATGAAGAATGGGCAGACAGAAGGCATGTAACGAAAAACTATCAAGAAGCTAATTCTTTGGAGGGAGGTGAAAAGGATGAGACGTTATAAAAATGAAAAATATAACCATCTAGCTCATGTCCAACATGCCTTTAAGGCAGAAGCAAAAGCTGATTCGCTGGACATAACGATTTATGGTGATATTGGTGAATCATGGTGGAGTGACTCCACATCGGCGGTTGATATTGAAAAAATATTAAAAGCTACTTCCGCAAATGTGATTCATATCAATCTGAATAGTCCTGGTGGGGATGTATTTGATGGGATTGCAATTTATAACCAACTAAAAAACCACTCGGCACAAGTTATCATTACCGTAGATGGGTTGGCAGCGAGTGCCGCATCTATTATTGCGATGGCAGCAGATGAACTAATTATGAATACAGGTTCTATGTTAATGATTCATGAGGCTTCCACGTGGACTTGGGGAACAAAGCTAGACATTCGTAAAACATTGAATGCTCTTGAAGGAATTGACAAGTCGCTTGCGGATATTTATATGACTCGTTATGAAGGGGAACGTTCAGAAATTGAGACGATGATTGCGAATGAAACATGGTTTACCGCAAATGAGGCAGTAGAATTTGGATTGGCTCACAAGGTAAATGAACATGTGGAAAATAATGAAGTAATAGATCCAGAGGAATTTAAAAATAATGTTCTACAAAAATTCCGAAATAAAAATAAACAGAATGAACCAGCAGCAAGCGCAAATCAAAATATACTTAATAAATTTAAGCGCGCGTAAAGCAGTGCTTTTTTATTTTTTAAAAAACAGGAGGGAATAAGATGACTATTAGAAATTTAGATCGTCCAGTAATCGAAAATAAAGATCAACAAATTATTAATGTGCAAGAAGCACTTGAAACGGGAGATGCACAGGTAGTAGCAGCGCGTATTGTTGCAAATATGGAGAACAATATGCAACATTTTCAGGATATGATGAACGATGTAATTAGTGAAGCGCAACAAGCCAAAAATGAGAATTGGGATGCTCAAGTGCTGGCCTCTCGTGGTGTGCGTGTTTTAACAAATGAAGAAAAGAAATTTTATAATGCAGCAATCGAAGTAAATTCATTTAGTGAAACGCATAAATTAATGCCGCCAACAATTTTTGAGCGTGTATTTGAGGAGTTAGAAAAGGAGCATCCATTGTTATCTCTTGTTAATTTCCAAACAGTAGGAGCAACTACG
>NZ_JBNLYE010000331.1:0-4366 GCF_050172095.1 Bacillus sp. GMs2/2 | reverse complement strand
AAAAGGGACAATGACTGCAACTGATTTAAAGGGAATAAAGGTAGCATTTTTACATGATATTTTCAATAATTCATCAATTGTAATCGTAATGTTTATTGTGATAAGCGTGTTTCTTATTCAACTTGATATTTTTCCTACAGTCGTCTCGTTTGGTGTCACTAGGTTGCAATTTTTGATTGGTTCAATATGTTTTAATTTATTGCAATCAGCATTGTTTTCATGTCTTCAAGCTTTGTTTTTACAGGATACATTTTATAAAACAGAACATGTAAATTTAGGAGCATCTGCAATTGAACAATTCTTTGTACAATTCATATTTTATAGTACATTAGCTTGTTTATTCCAATCAACAACTATTGTTCAGAAAAGATTTAATTGGTTCGGATTGGCCTTTAGTATAATAGTTTTATTCGGATTGGCGAGTACAATGTATGCAGGGATAGGTATAAAAGAGTTGGTGTTTATTAATAGTAAAATGTTACTAGAAATACCTAATTTCATATTAGTTTCGATAGTTCTTATTTGCATATATATTGTAATTAGCGCTCTATTTATTCGTAAGGTTTCGTTTGAAGATACAATTTAAATACAATTATTTTAGGGGAGAAGGAAGAGTAAATGGGAGATACTTCTTCATTAATAACCGTTTTTTTATGCATTGCACTACTAATATTTTGGCGTCGTTATCGCTCCATGTATAAGCCAATAAAGGGATCGGGAAAACGTATTTTATGGCCATTACTATTTTTAACACCAGGTATTGTATGGATTTTAGGTCCCGTACATCCAGCTGTACTACAAGTGGCTATAGCAGCATTTATTGGGATTCTTTTCTCTGTACCACTTATAGCACTAACAAATTATGAGCGAAGAGATGATGGGAATATTTATACGAAAAAAAGTGCAGCTTTTTTAATTACTTTTATTGCACTTGTCGTTTTAAGATATGGTTCAAGACAATTTATCGTTGATTTAGATCAACAAACGATTGGTTTATTATTTTACGTTGTTGCTGTCTCGTATATTATTCCATGGAGAATTGCTTGTTATATAAAGTTTAGGAAAGTTTGGCGGGAAAATAATAATCATGCTATATGAAAACTTCTCATTTGAGAAGTTTTTTTATTTTTATAGGTAAGCAAAACAAGTTGTTGAAGGGCAGGCTGTCATAGAATATGATACATATTATAATGAGGAAAAGTTGAGGGGATAAAAATGCGTACAATTTTACTTTTTCTAAACAACATGTCCATCGATAAAATAGAGAACATTAGACATAAACATGATCCTTTATTTGGATTAATTCCACCGCATATAACAATCGTATTCCCGTTTAAGAGTAATATTTCAAATGATGAATTAAAATCTCATATTTTTAATGTATCAAAAGGGGGAGGCAAAATTGAAATTGAGTTTGCAAATCGTATCACTAGCGTAGGAAACTATTTGTTTTTAGAAGTTGATAGAGGAAGAAAACAAATAGAAGAACTACATGATAGCCTGTATACAGGACCTTTATTACAATTTTTGAAAGAAGACATTCCGTACATCCCGCATGTAACAGTCGGAAGAAAAGAAAGTGCCAAATTAGCTGCTGAAGTAGTGAAGGAGATTCCTAGTTTTCATGGGAAGTTAAATTGTGTGATTGATAGAATAAGCGTGGAGCGAATTAAAGAGAACGGGGAATCAATTATTGAATTTGAAGTGCCATTTTTAAAAAGCTGACAAAAGTCAGCTTTTTATTTCGTAGCATGAAGTAATGCACCAATTGCACCGCTATTACCACCATCTTGTAAAAAGATTGGTGTTTTATTTTGATATTCGGTGTAGCTACTTATAATATGTTGAAGTTGTACGTTATTACATAAAGTCGAACCAATATAAATAATATGTTTAATGTTTTTTGTTTCAGCGAATTGAAGGCTTAATGCAGTAACGACTTCACCGACAAGTCCTTGTATAGTAGCAAGTATGTCTGAGCTATTATATTTCGATTCTGAAATAGCGGCTTTACCAAAATTGCTAGCAGTTAAGCTATTATCAATAGGTGAGAGAATACCACCATAAATATCTCCAACCGTAATATCTAGTTCTTTTCTAGATCCTACTTTTGTTAGAGGAATTACATCTTCAAAATGATCTATATTTGTTAACAATTTTGAAAGTCCCATAATAGTTCCACCGCCAACTCCGGTTCCACCAGCGCGAATATATTGTTCATTATAAACATAATGGATAGAAGTACCTGTACCGATATTGGTTAAAATAAAATTGTTTATAGTGTGTTTTTCTTCTTTTAATATGTATTGGACACCTGCAAGAGTAGATTCAAATTCGTTTAGCTCTATTATTTTATATGAACCTGTAAGCAGATGCTGTAATAGTTTCGATTTACCACCCGTAATACATATTTGTTTTATGCCATTGTTGTTTTTAATCCAATTTATTATTTTATGTTGTTCATGTGAATAAAATTTTTCAAAAGTTAATAGCTTTTTTTCGTTAAAATAAGCTATTTTCGTTAATGTGCCTCCAGCATCGATACCGATAGTACGTTCCATTTTCCTGCTCCTAACTACGTAATATGTTTTCCTATTTACTTAATTGGTTGAGAATAGATATTTCCAACTGATATAAGGAACACTTTAATCTGCTTGATATATTAATAGTTTTTCTATAGTTACAATAGGCTGGTCGTTTACAGTTGCAATACCTTTACCAAGAATAAAACCTCGGCGATTGCGCGTTAGCTCATAATGTAAATCAAGTTTATCACCGGGATATGCTTTTCCGTGGAATTCAACTCCATCTAAAGAGGAGAGAAATCCTAGTCCTTCAGAATCACTTGTATGTACAAATGCACTAAGCTGGGCAAGTGATTCTACAATTAACATATGAGGCATATGTTTTTGACTATCATTTATAAACCATTCGTTATTTGTAATGAGTTTATATCCTGTAACGGATTCACCTTGTTTTACATTTGTTACTTTATCAATCATTAAAAATGGATAACGATGGGGAAGCGTGTCTTTAATATGCATATGAAAGTACCTCCAATTAATAATACCCCTGCTAAAGTTAAGCAGGGGAGTGGGAACTAATTTTTAACTAATTCATCTACTTTTTCAAGGACGAAAATGCCGCTATTTCTAATATTTTCAACAACTTGTTGCAAAACTTCTTTATCTTGAACGAGTGCAATACGTACGAAGCCTTCTCCATGAGGTCCAAATGCATGACCAGGTGTAACAACGACATTCGCACGATCCATTAATGCATAAGCGAAGTCTAGAGAAGTCCATCCTTGTGGAATTTCAGCCCAGACAAACATACTACCAGCTGGCTTATCGACATTCCAGCCAAATGTTCGGAATCCATCGACTAAAGTATCTCTCCGTTCTTGATAAATATCGCGGTTTTTCTCACAAAATGCAGCTCCATTTCTTAGTGCTGCAGATGCCGCTTTTTGAATTGGTAAAAATACACCGTAATCGGTATTAGATTTAAATTGAGTAAGTGCACGAACAATTTCTTCGTTTCCAATCATATATCCAATACGGCTACCTGCTAAACTATAACTTTTTGACAAAGAATTAATTTCTACACCAACTTCTTTAGCACCAGGTACAGAGAGAAAGCTAATTGGCTTATTACCATCGAAATAAAATTCAGCATAAGCAAAATCATGGACAACGATAATATTATGCTTTTTCGCGAATGCGATTACTTCTTTAAAGAAATCTTCATGAGCCATTGCTGGAACGGGATTCCCTGGGAAGTTTAAAATCATCATCTTCGCTTGATCGGCAATTTCTTCAGGGATGACTTCTAAGTCTGGTAAGAAATCATTCTCTTTCGTTAAAGGCATGTAGTAAGATGTTGCACCAGCCATTTGAATACCTGTTTCATAAGCTGTATATCCTGGATCAGGAACTAATATAATATCACCTGGATTTGCATAAACCATAGGTAAATGAACGAGCCCGTCTTGTGAACCCATTAATAATAAAACTTCTTTATCCGCATTTAATAAAACGTTATGAGTGTTGTTGTAATATTCAGTTACAGCTTCGTGAAATTCTTGAATACCGGATAATGTATACCCGTAGCTCTCTTTTTCACTCGCTGTATGTACCATTGTTTCTCTTACAAAATCAGCGGGCGGCATATCAGGATTTCCGATGCTCAAATCAATCATGTTATGACCTGCTGCAATTTTTTCTTTTTTATAGGCTCCTAATTCACTAAATATAGAAGATTGGAATGCTTTCATTCTAGTTGCTAACGTGTAAGTCATCAAAACCCCTCCTAAAAACAGTGCTTTCATTCTGCGTTTTTAATTATTCTGAAAACACATGTTTAC
>NZ_JBNLYE010000330.1:0-4371 GCF_050172095.1 Bacillus sp. GMs2/2 | reverse complement strand
TACAAATAATTCAATTGAGGTGGAAAAAATGAATAAGAAAAAAATAATTGCAATGGTTAGTACAGCTTTATTAGTCACAGGATGCGCGGAAGTAGGAAAGGCTCAAACAGTAGCAGTCGAAAATTCAGGTCAATCAATACAAAAAAATATAGTTAAATCCATACAATCACAGGCTTACCCATTAAAAACAATAGAGCCGTCAAAATCATTTGAGGATTTAAAACCACTTAAGAAAATGATTGGGAGCGCACAATATGTAGGATTAGGAGAGAATACTCATGGAAGCTCTGAAATTTTCACTATGAAGTTTCGCCTTGTGAAATATTTGGTTACTGAGATGGGTTTTACAAATTTCACAATGGAAGAAGATTGGGGAAACGGCTTAAAACTAAATGAATATATCCAAACAGGAAAAGGAAACCCTAGAGATTTTTTAAAGTTGTTATATCCTACTGATGAAATTATAGCCATGATTGAGTGGATGAAAGATTATAATGCTGATCCATCCAATAAAAAAAAGATCCAATTTATTGGGCTCGACTTAAAAACGTTGGACCAAGGCAGCTTTAATAAAGTAATTGATTATGTAAGGGTGCATCGACCGGATTTGTTGGCAGAAGTAGAAGAAAATTATAAAGAATTATCGTCTTTTACTGAAAGTATACAGGAATATATGAAACTTACTCCTGAATTGAAAGAGAAGTTCAAAGCAAACGCTGAGAGGGTAGCTCGATTACTAAAAGATGAGAGTGAGCAAGCCAACACAGAAATAGTTTCACCTGAGTACATCTGGGTGAAAGCAACGGCAAGTGCAATAGAGAAATTTACCACAATGCTACTTCCTAACGACTATCCAAGTATGATAAAGCTACATGAGCAATACTTGGCCGATCACGCAATGTGGGCACAAGAGACATTTGGTGGTAAAACGATGGTATGGGGACACAATATTCATATAGCTAAAGGAATTATCGATGAGAAATTATACCCTTATGTTGCGGGGCAGTTTTTAAAGGAACGTTTAAACAATAATTATGTCACAATTGGTAGTACAACTACGGAGGGGAATTTCACCTTATATAGCGAATATAATCCTTCCACCGGAGGTAAGATTACAACAGACGCTATTCCACAAGATGTAAAAAGTTTCAATTACACTCTCGGAAAAGTGCCCTATAAAACGTTTTTATTGGATAACCGTCACCTTAAAGGACAAGCAGAGAAATGGGTTAAAGCAAAAAGACCATTACTAAGTATAGGAGGACAAATCATCCCCAACAGTTCGGTATACTTTGATACTTCATTGCTTGAGCAATTTGATATTATTTTTCATATTCGAAAAACAAGTCCATCTCACATTAAATAAAAGTACAAAACAATCCCGTTCTTGCAGATGTAAGAACGGGATTGTTTTGTGGGGATTAATAAAGTGAAACTTTAATCAGCAAGTTTTTGTTCATCCCCCACTTATTATTAGCCTTCACCAATCGTGCGTTTACCGGCAGCCCGCCCCCCCACCTAACGCTGAATTTTGAGGCGGGGGTCTTACTGCCTGGCAAATAGCGGGATACAAGCATCTTTGTTAACTAGAAGTAAACTGCTCTCCCCCTTTTTAATATCATTTAGAACTGTCATATGACACTTTTACACTAGTGAGAATGACAAAAAAAGCAGTATGATTCGGTTATTACATAGATAGGAGCGATGAACTTTATGAAATCAAAATTCATCCAGAATGGTTATTTTTTATTGCTAACTTTCGTTACAGGATTATTTTATTTTTGTTTTTATCTAATAGCTCTGCTATTCAGTTTTACCCTTTCATTTACGGTAATTGGGATTCCACTAGTTATACGCGTACTACAGACTACGACACCTTTTATCCAATTCGAGCGCATACAGACGAAAATTTATACTGATATTTCGACCGACTCTTACGATAAAAGTATAAAAATGGCTACATCAAACTGGACTCAGGTGAAATTAGTGCTTACAGATCGTCGCACTTGGTCTGCTGTCTTTTGGTTAATGCAGAAATTTGTGATTGGCATTTTCAGTCTCATTAGTGCAATCATTTTTTATGTAATGCCACTTATGCTCCTGTTGGCACCACTACTGTATCGATACATCGATATGAATATTATATTCATACAGATAGATACTTTTGCCAAGTCACTCTTTGTAATGTTTATAGGTATAGTATTTACCGCCATAAGTATTAGGATAGTAGAAGGTTTGACAAAGAAAATTGGGGGCTATACACGTAGTATGATTCGGCAACTAAATCAATAAAAGTTTGCAGTCTGTGAATAGTATCGTAGTTTTAAATTAAAAAGTATAATAAGGCAGGAAGGATTAAATTATAATATAGGAAGAAAATGGTAGGCTATTTAGGGGGTAAAGAACTTGTTAGATATGGTTAAGTATTGGTTTTGGTATGATTGGATTATGTTGGGGGTACGCCTACTTGCTAGTGTGTCTATCATTCTAGCTACATTAAATTTTCAGGATGGTTTAACATTACCACTTTGGAGTATTATTCTTTGGGAAATTATTGCCTTCTCTATTCCATGGGTAGCCTTACTATTCAATTATAAATATTATTTGTTCACAGAAATACTGCTGTATGGTGGACTATGTATATATTTAACCTCGTTATTTCCAGGAGCTTCCAACACATTTCTTATATCAGTGTTTCTAATTGCTGCGAATAGTAAGCATTTGTCCTATTATTGGACAGCTCCAATAACAGTTTTTATAACGACTGGAATTTTCTATGCGGTTGCGCCAAGTAATAGCTATTGGGTTATGGTCACCTATTATGGATTCGCATATGTAATGGGTTTCGCTTTTCATTTATTAATCGTCAATCATAAACAAAATGAATCAATTCGTAAACAAAACGCGGTACTTGAGCAATATATGTCTCAGATTGAACGCATCACACTGGCGGAAGAACGGAACAGACTGTCGAGTGAGCTTCATGATACAGTTGGTCACGCTTATACTTCTATTATTATGGGGATGGAAACGTTGCGCACCGAACTTGCTACTGAAATGGGTATACAGAGGCTAGATTCTCTGCTTGAAATGGGACGGAAAAGCATCGAGGACGTGAGAGGTTACCTACATCAAATGGATTCTCCGTGTCAATCGCCTTCCTTAATTCAATCTCTCCAAAATCTTGGAGCCGAATTTCAGGAGCACGCTCAGGTTAATGTAAGTTTTCGAGCATACGGAGAGGAATATGAATTGTCTCGGCAAGCAAAGATAGCGTTCATTCGTTGCTTACAAGAGTCCCTTACGAATGCAGTACGCCATGGTCAGGGAACTGAAATTATAGTTTCATTGCAGTTTGAACAACAATATACGAGATTAGAAATTCAAGATAATGGAAAAGGAAATGTAGAATGGCAGGAAGGCTTCGGTATGAATGCGATGAAAGAACGAGCAATGAACTTGCAAGGTCAATTGTCTGTATATACAAAGCCAGAGGAAGGAATGCTTGTTACTTGTACCATACCGCGACAAACTGAAATAAAAGATGGACTTATTCGTTTGTTAATTGTAGACGATCAGCCATTTGTCCGGGAAAGTTTGAGGACACTACTCGATAGATATGAAGATTTAAATGTAGTCGGTTTAGCTGAAGATGGCAATGAAGCCATCGATTTGTGTGGGCGCCTTCAACCCCATGTTATACTTATGGATTTAGATATGCAGCACATGGATGGAGTCGAAGCAACCAAAAAAATCAAGCAACAATGGCCACATATCCGCGTATTAATTTTCACAACGTTTCAGGATACCGAACAGGCGTTGGAATCACTTCGCAACGGTGCGGATGGTTTTTTACTTAAATCTATTGAAACGTTGGAGCTAGCCAATACGATCCGACTTATTCACAAAGGTGGGACACTAATTGATCAGGGAATGTCTCACAAAATATTTGAGAAGTTTGATGAGCAAAAAGAGATACCAGAATCAAAAGCAGCCGCTTATGAGCTAACAGCTAGGGAGATAGAAATATTACAGCTAGTAGCAAAGGGACTTCGATACACTACCATAGCATCAAGGTTATATTTATCGAATGGTACGGTCAGAAATTATGCTTCTACAGCTTATACAAAGCTAGGAGTCTCTAACAAAGAAGAAGCTGTTCAAAAGGCTCTAGAAATTGGAATTATTGAATAAAAAAGTGTTTTTTGTTTCTTTACAGCAAGGTAAAATGTAGTTACAAGGTACAGTAAAGGATAAAGTGAAACTTTAATCAGTGGGGTTTGTTCATCCCCCACTGATTATCAGCCCTCACCAATCGTGCTGCCCGTTAATGCGGGATAAACAACATCATTACATTAATCCTTTTTAGGG
>NZ_JBNLYE010000329.1:0-4388 GCF_050172095.1 Bacillus sp. GMs2/2 | reverse complement strand
AATGATAAATGATACTTCACCACATTAATTAACTAGGTGAAATTAAAATCTTTATTACACAAATTATGAAACAAAGGAATGATTAGTTTGAGTACAGATGTAAAAGCAAACGACGTGAAGACAAAAACAAAAGGAGCAGATCTTGTTGTTGATTGTTTAATTAAACAAGGTGTTACACATGTTTTCGGTATTCCAGGAGCGAAGATTGACTCTGTATTTGATGTACTGCAAGAAAGAGGACCAGAGTTAATTGTTTGTCGTCATGAACAAAACGCAGCATTTATGGCAGCTGCTATTGGTAGATTAACAGGGAAACCGGGCGTATGTCTTGTAACTTCAGGACCAGGGACATCAAATTTAGCGACAGGTCTTGTTACTGCGAATGCGGAGAGTGATCCCGTTGTTGCTTTAGCTGGTGCAGTTCCGCGTACAGATCGATTAAAACGTACGCATCAATCTATGGATAATGCTGCACTATTCGAACCAATCACAAAATATAGCGTAGAAGTAGAGCATCCTGATAATGTGCCAGAAGCACTATCGAATGCATTCCGAAGTGCGACTTCCACAAATCCAGGCGCTACTTTAGTAAGTCTGCCGCAAGACGTTATGACTGCGGAAACGACTGTAGAGTCTATCGGTGCGCTTTCTAAGCCACAGCTTGGAATCGCTCCCACACATGATATTACATATGTAGTAGATAAAATAAAAGCAGCGAAATTACCAGTTATTTTACTCGGTATGAGAGCGAGCACAAATGAAGTGACGAAAGCCGTTCGTAAATTAATTGCGGATACAGAACTTCCTGTCGTTGAAACATATCAAGCGGCTGGTGCCATTTCACGTGAGTTAGAAGATCATTTCTTCGGCCGTGTTGGACTATTCCGTAACCAACCAGGTGATATTTTACTAGAAGAGGCAGATCTTGTTATTTCTATCGGTTATGATCCAATTGAGTATGATCCAAAGTTCTGGAATAAACTTGGAGACAGAACGATTATTCATCTTGATGACCATCAAGCAGATATCGATCATGATTACCAACCACAGCGTGAATTAATTGGTGATATTGCCTTAACAGTAAATAGCATCGCAGAAAAGTTACCGAAACTTGTGTTAAGTACGAAATCAGAAGCAGTGTTAGAACGATTACGCGCGAAATTATCAGAACAAGCAGAAGTTCCAAATCGTCCTTCAGAAGGTGTTACACATCCGCTTCAAGTGATTCGTACACTTCGTTCTTTAATTAGTGACGACACAACCGTTACATGTGACATCGGTTCCCATTCTATTTGGATGGCGAGATGTTTCCGTTCTTATGAACCACGTAGATTATTATTTAGTAACGGTATGCAGACGTTAGGTGTTGCACTTCCTTGGGCAATTGCTGCTACTTTAGTAGAACCAGGTAAAAAAGTAGTTTCCGTATCAGGTGACGGTGGTTTCTTATTCTCAGCGATGGAGTTAGAAACGGCGGTACGTTTAAATTCTCCAATCGTCCATCTTGTTTGGAGAGACGGCACATATGATATGGTTGCATTCCAACAAATGATGAAATACGGCAGAACATCAGCTACAGAGTTTGGTGATGTTGATCTTGTTAAATATGCGGAAAGTTTCGGGGCGTTAGGTCTTCGTGTTAACACGCCTGATGAATTAGAAGGGGTATTGAAAGAAGCACTAGCAGCAGACGGCCCTGTCATTATTGATATTCCAATTGACTATCGTGACAACATTAAATTAAGTGAAAAGTTATTACCAAACCAATTAAACTAATGGAGGCAGATTTGAGATGACTGTTGCGCAATTAATTGATATTGATGCAAAAAAAACGAAAATGAGTAATGAAGTATATCAAACATCTACAATGCTTGCGCTATTAGATGGTGTATATGATGGTGTGATTAGCTTTGAAGATTTGAAAAAACATGGTGATTTCGGCATCGGCACATTTGATCAATTAGACGGTGAAATGATTGCATTTGATAATGGATTTTATCATTTACGTTCAGACGGTTCAGCGGAAAAAGTAGAGCCAGAAGAAACAACGCCATTTGCAACTGTAACGTTTTTTGAAAAAGAAATGAGTTATACGGTAGAGCGTTCGATGAATCGTGAAGAAGTTGAAGCGTTATTACATGAATTAATGCCAAGTAAAAACTTATTTTACGCTATTCGAATGGACGGTACGTTCCGTGAAGTAAGGACGAGAACTGTTCCAAGACAAGAAAAACCGTATACACCACTCGTTGAAGTGACGAAATCGCAACCAATCTTTTCGTTTGAAAATACAGAAGGTACGCTTGCTGGATTTTGGACACCAGATTACGCACAAGGTATTGGGGTAGCTGGATTCCACTTACATTACATTGATGATGAAAGAAGCGGAGGCGGACATGTTTTCGACTATGTTGTAGAAAACTGCACGATCCAAATTTGTCAAAAAGCTCATATGCATTTAGCACTTCCAGAAACAGCAGATTTTATGGCGGCTGAATTATCAAGAGAAAACTTAGAGGATAATATTGCAACTGCGGAAGGTGCGGAGTAAAAGGAGAAGACTGTTCCACTTTGGAACAGTCTTCTTTTATTTGTCGGTAAGTCGATATCGTTTATTTCTTTGAAACAAACGGATGTCCCTCATAATAAAAACGCCACGGATAATGTACAGCTTCTTCTGCATAGTCGATATTAATACGAGGTCCTGCTGTTATTTTATATTGTAATGATATGTGTTCTTCTTTTGGAACTAATTCAATATGTAACGTATCACTTTGTAACGATACACCGCGTTCTTTTAAAGTGATGCCAAGTGCACGGCATAGTTTGCCAGGACCGTTCGTTAAATTTTTGTACTGCGCTTTTGTAATTTCGGTCTTATTGTAGCGCGCTAGTTTTATTTCTTCTATTCCATCTACCGGCTCAAGAGCTCGAATGAGAACACCTTGCGGGGTGCCCACTGGCGCTGTAATAACGTTAAAGCAATGATACATACCGTAAATTAAATATACGTAAGCATGCCCTGGTGCACCAAACATAACTTCTGTGCGATCTGTCCGTCTGCCTCCGTAACTATGTGCGGCCTTATCATCTGGGCCTTTATATGCTTCTACTTCTACAATGATTCCGCTTCGCTTTATTCCGTCTACAATATGAACAAGTTTTTGCCCGAGTAATTTTTTTGCGACTTCTAACGTGTCGCCTTCATAAAAAGAAGGAGGTGCCTGCATTGTACTATCTCCTTTGCTAAGTGTATATGTATATAGTAAACCAAATTTTCAGTAGTAATTCTAACTCGTTCTATTTGCTACATTTATTTCATAAATTATGGATAGAGTACAACAGCGAAGAGGGGGAGTGCGACATGATTTATCGCTTACTAGCTCTTAATATAGATGGGACACTACTATACAACAATGGAAAAATTGCAAAAGGATTACGAGAAACAATTGAATTTGTGAAAAGAAAAGATGTATATGTTACGTTATTTACGAGTCGTAATTTTCAATCCGCTCATAAAGTAGCAAAGGCGTTAAAATTAGATTCTATATTAGTGACACATGGTGGTGCTTTCGTTTCAGCAACGTTAGATAAGCCGTACGTTCAAAGAAGATTATCTGAAGAGAAGACTTTTAATATTGTGCAAGTGTTAGAGCACTTTGATTGTAACGTACGTATTTCTCATGAACGGTTTTCAATCGGAAATCGTGAGAGAAATACACCAAACTTAATTGCGCGCACTGTATTATCAAGTGCAGACCCGTTATTTTATCCAGTTCAATTTGTAGATTCGTTAGGTGATGCGCTTCGTGACCATCCGGTAGCGGCGCCAAAAATTGATGTTATTTTCCAAACGAAAGGTGAAAAAGAAAGAGGACTGAACACATTAAGAAAAGCATTTCAAGATGTAGAGTATGTTGAATGTGATTCAAAACGAATAGAAATTTTACCGCAAAATGTATCAAAGTTACGTGGATTACAATTGCTTGGAGAGCATTTAAATATTTCGCTAAATGAAATGGTTGCGATTGGAGATAGTATGGAAGATTTAGAGATTATTGAAAACGTGGGACTTGGGGTAGCAATGGGGAACTCGCCTGTAGAATTAAAGCAAGCAGCAGATTGGATTACACGTTCAAATAGCGAAAACGGTGTAGAGTATATGATTAAAGAGCATTTCCGTAAGCAATTCCCGCTTCCGTTTTTGAAGAATCATAAAAATACACCGAAACGATGACAGAAAAACGTAGCTTTTTGGCTACGTTTTTTTGTTTATCTTATTAAAAACAGTGAAAGCGTTTTAAAATATGAATTGTGTATGAAATCTATACAATTCACTTGAATCCTTTAGAAAACTAATGTAAAGTGAATGATGTTGCCAAAATAGT
>NZ_JBNLYE010000328.1:0-4407 GCF_050172095.1 Bacillus sp. GMs2/2 | reverse complement strand
GAATTATAACACAGCACGATTGTAAAAATATAATTAAATAACATAAATAACCTTTAGTGTATAAAACGGTTCTGGTGCAAAAATCCAAAGGCTCTTACAACTAATATCTTAATCTTGAACATACTAATAGTATGACTCTAAAAAGGAGCATAATCAGTTAATCTATTTTTACACCACAACCATGTTAGCCCCTATATAAAAAATACACCCCTTCTTTTCATTTTATTATTTCTTTTTACCTAGCGATTTAAGACCACGTTTAATAACATCATAGAAACTTAGAGATTGTGCCATATGACCTGGATCTACATATTCTCGTATAGCCCGAAGAACTTTCTTAGGCTCCTTAGAAGAAAAGGTGAAAATCCCATTTCTCTTCGTTTCAATTGCATAACGTGGAATCCATTTCCCCTTAAACATCACAGAGGCTATAACGTAATCTACTTCCTCCCACGGAATTTGAATAAATTTGCGCGTATCACGAGAATTATAAAATTCAAATCCTTTATCACCGACCATAATTTTCCCATAGTCTGTAAGTCCCGTAAAAGCAGTAGCATCTATTACTAAATCTACCTTTGTATTAATTGATTGAACCATCATATCCACTCCATTTCATTTATCCTATTTATAATTTGTTGCTTCAAACAATTAAGTCAATACAAAAAGTGGCTGAAACGATAATCGACAGCCACTTTTGTATACGAACTATTATCGATTTACGGGCTACTAATCTACACTTCAACCTCAACAATTCCTAAATAATAAATCTTAAGAATTGAAAACGTCAAAAACTTAAATTATAATAGTCCGATTACGTGACCAACTACCCCTACTACGAATAATGAAAGAATAATAACAATTGGGCTAACTTTTTTCTTCAGCAACCACATACACAAGAATGTTAGAAGCAATGCAGCCAAACCAGGAATTAATTGATCTAAGTTATCTTGCAAGGTAGTCACTTTTGTAGGTGACAGTGCCATTCCTGAGTTTACTTGTTCGAAAGATTGACGAATCCCTTCACCATTTCCAGGAAGTTTGTCCCACTCAATATACGCACCTTTATCTAACTGAACTTCAGATACAACTGGCTTAAATTTAATTGATACCCACCGTTCCACTAAGGCTGCAAGTACAAACATACCAAGGATTGATGCACCTTTTGTAATATCTTGTAATAACCCACCTGAAAGATCATCAGTAATTTTAGAACCGGCTTTATAACCAAATTCTTGTGTATACCACATAAATCCCCAACGAACCAGGTTCCAAGCTAAGAAGAAAAGGATTGGCCCAAGGATATTTCCCCCCATTGCTAATGATGCCCCTAAAGCACCTAACATTGGACGTAAAGTAAACCAGAATACTGGATCACCAACACCGGCTAAAGGACCCATCATCCCAACTTTAACCCCTTGAATTGCCACATCATCAACTTCTGCACCATTAGCGCGTTCTTCTTCAAGTGCTAATGTAACTCCTAGAATTGGTGAAGCAATATAAGGATGTGTATTGAAGAATTCCAAGTGACGTTTTAATGCTGCTTTTCGATCTTCTTTTGATTTATATAACTTTTTAATCGCTGGAATCATCGAGAAGGCCCAACCACCATTCTGCATACGTTCGTAGTTCCAAGAACCCTGAATAAATGTAGATCGCCATGCAACGGCTAAACGATCTCTTTTTGTTAATTGAATTTTTTCTGCCATTTGTCTTCTCCTCCTCCTGAATTAATAATCGTTTAAGATATCGTCAAGCGGGTCACCAGAGTTACCTCCACCACCATTTGAAGAACCACCCATTTTAGAAAGACTCAAATAAATAAGAGCTAAAGCCACACCCAATGCACCAAGAGCAATAAGTGTTAATTGAGAAATCGCAGCTATTACGAAACCAATAATGAAGAATGGCCATACTTCTTTTGTTGCCATCATATTAATAACTAATGCATAACCAACAGCAACAACCATTCCGCCACCAATAGCCATTCCATCGGTTAACCATGCAGGCATTGATTCCAAGAATCCTTGAACGCTTTGTGCAGGGATAAATAAAAGTGCTCCGGCAGGAATTGCAATTCGAATACCTTGTAAACACACCGCAGCGATGTGTAACACTTCAATTTTTTTTATATTTCCTTCTTCAGCTGCCGTATCCATCATGTGTACAATAGGAACAGCAAGTGTACGAACAATCATTGTTAAGAAAAGTCCTGCTACTGCAAGTGGTACCGCTACTGCAATTGCTGATGCAACACCGCTAACACCTTGTCCGCCTAATACTAAAATGATTGCTGATGCAACTGATGCCAATGCAGCGTCTGGCGCTACGGCAGCTCCAATATTTGCCCATCCAAGTGCAATCATTTGAAGTGTACCACCAAGAACAATACCAGCCTCCAGGTTACCTGTTACTAAACCGATTAGTGTACATGCCACTAGTGGTTGATGGAATTGAAATTCATCTAATATTCCTTCCATACCGGCTAGAAATGCAATTAGTATCACTAAAATTATTTCTATAGTAGACATTATGATCCCCCATTTCATTTAAATTTGCTATGTAACTACGATAATTCAACCTTCGCTTTTTTTAGAATATCATCCATGTTTGCACGAGAATCATTAGGTACTTTACGTACATCAAAATGAATGCCTTTTGCTTTCATTTTCTCGAAAGCCTCAACATCTTCTCTTCCCATAGAAAGAACCTTATTAACAACAACCTTTCCAGTTGAATGAGCCATAGAACCAACGTTAACTTCTTTAATATCCACACCACCCTCTATAACTCTCAGGACATCTAGTGGGTTTTCAAATAATACCAGTGCATTAGTATTACCAAAACGGGGATCTTTTTCAACCTCAATCATTTTGCTGATTGGAATAACATTGGCCTTAACCCCTGGTGGTGCCGCCTGTTCGATTAATTTTTTACGAAGATCGTCTTTAGACACTGCATCTGAAACTACGATAATACGATTTGGTTGTGTAGACTTTGTCCATGCAGTCGCTACCTGACCATGCAATAAACGAGAATCCACACGGACTAAAACGAACTTGATTTTCCCATCACCAACTACTGTACCGGGAGCAAGTCTGCCTTTTGCTTTTCCATCTTTTGCAACCGCGATATCAGTATTTTCTTTGGGTTCCAGCTCTTCAGGTTTAATTCTGACCCCTTCCTTCGCTGTTTTAATGATATGTGCTGCGATCTCTTGAGCAGACATAATTGATAAACGGGATGCATAAGCTTCAATCACCATTGGTAAGTTCAAACCAGCAACGATTGCCCAATTGTCTTTGTGTTCTTCATACAAGCCATTAGCTTGATTGAATGGAGTACCGCCCCATAGATCGACTAAAAATAATACCTCATCTTGATTATCAAAAGATGCAACTGCTGCTTCCATTTTTGCTCTCAAATCGTCTGGCCCTTCGTTTGGCATTAAGGTAACAGCTTTAACATTCTCTTGCTCTCCAAAAATCATTGCGCCAGATTGTAAAATGCCTTCAGCAAATTGGCCATGGCTTGCTAGGATAATCCCTACCATCTCTCTACCTCCTAAATATTTCATCCTAATTTTTTCTGAATTGACGCAATCAACACAACTTTTCTTCTTCATTTCATCACTCTTTAACTATTAAAAACCAACTTTTTCTATCTTTGAGAAAACCACCTCCTAGGCTATTTAAATCTCACTTCTTTTATAAAATTTTGTTTACTACTAAAAATGAGTTTGTGAATCTCCAATTCATCATTTTTCAAATCATTACTTAAAACACATAATTTCTTAGGTAAAAAGTTCATAATCTTATAAAATAACCCACCACAAGAAAACGCTCTCAAAATATAGAAAGAACATACCGTTGAAAATCGTTGTTTCAAATACACTTACTCTAAACCTAATCAACTATAAATAGAATGAGTTGCGTCAAACCAAATTAGGAGTAAAGCCCCACTTGCGAATTGCCTCATTGATAAGGAAAGCGTTTATCTCGAAAAACATGATTATCAATGCAAACAAACATGACAGAAATCAATTTAAAGTTCTTTCGAATGATAAAAATACCATGTAAGTTTTTAATTACGCATATGTTACTTACCAAAAGTTCAATTGAATGACAGACTATACATATTTATCCTTTTCTCAACTAAAGAAAAGCACTGTTATTCGTATAATGAAATCGATTCCACTTACTAAAAACATTGCCATTCTATCTGATAAGATGATTTATATCGCCTGCATACAAAATAGTAAACAAAAAAACAATAACTCCCTCTTACAAGTCAGAAGTTTGCTAAAGATAGCTATCTAGAAAACAGTTTATAGTTGGAGACAGAAATTTGATAAAAGAGTTGATTCGTCGCAAAGAATATTTGGCATTGGTATTTTTGATCTTG
>NZ_JBNLYE010000327.1:0-4423 GCF_050172095.1 Bacillus sp. GMs2/2 | reverse complement strand
CTTATTCAATTCGTAGTATGTGTATTCTTCACTTCAGATGTAAATCGATAATATAGTTATTTAAGTCTTATTGAACTAAAGCACCTATTTGCTTAAATAAATACATTTATATTTATAATGTCTCTCAAATATAATATCAGTTTATAAATTCTCCATTCTTCTCTAGCAGGTATAAGTTAAATTATAATTTGTTAATCGATATGTTTGTGTAACCACTGTTCAAATATCTTTAACTGTTCTTCGGTATGAAAGTAATGTTCACCCGTCTCCATAACTTCTAATTCACAACGATGTTTTTTTGTAAAATAGTTAATAGTTTCAAATTCGCACAGTTCATCCTTAGCTCCGTACATAATTTATGTATCTGTATTCCATGTACTAATAGGATGCTCTTTTACATAGCATAAATAATCCCAATATAACTTTTGACCAATAGGTGTCTCTATAGTCATTTCTTTTTGCAAAAGCTCCGGTGTTACATTAAACCATTTCATCATATTTTCAATAATTCGTTCCATATTAACTACTGGTGATAAAAATAATGCCTTTTTTAGCACATCATTTTGATAAGCTAAAAGACTAAAATACGCCCCCATACTACATGCAAATACGTTTATTTCTTTCCAATGTACTTTTCCATAGTTCATAATTATAGATAATTCATTAACACAAAACTGTACTTTACAAGGAGTGTTATCATTTTTTCTTTCTCCATGCTCAGGTAAATCAAAGCTTAATACTTGATAACCTTTTCGATTGGCTTCTTCAGCTAATATTTGAATAACTGCATCTTCCTTATTTGACATATTTCCATGTACTGCAATAAAAACTTTTTCACTCTTCTCTCCCCACAAAACCGCAGGAATATTACTAATTTTAAAATTATTTTTAAGCATACTCCCTCCATAAAATAAGACATATAGGACTTGAAAAAAATGCACACACTTTATTTATCTCTGTACAGCAGGCAGTATCCGCTTTAACTCTATTAAATCATCTATTACTATATCAGCGTGAGCAAGTTCATCTTCTTGCGCAAAATCAAAATTGCACCCAATTGCAAGTAAACCGTTGTCTTTCGCTGCATTTATATCAGATAGCCGGTCACCAACTACCGCTGCCTCTTTTATATCATAGTTGTTCATAATACTTTTAACTAAGTCACCTTTATTTAGCGATTGTATTTGTTCAATACTAAACGTTTCTGTCACCCACTTGTCTAAAGCATAATACGTTACGATTGCTCGTAAATATTCTTTCAAACCATTACTAGCAATGTAAATTGAACAATTATTTTCTTTTATATATGTAAATATTTCTTTGACATTTGGATATAAAGCGCCTTTTCCGCTTTTTATGTTTTCAATTAGTCTATCTAAAAAATATGCATCTGTTTGTTCTCTTATTTCAATAGAATGGTCCGGTAATAAAGCTTCCCAAACTTTCGGTAGCGGCACACCCATAATTTCACGGTATTTTTCAATCGGTGTTACCGTATCCCATAATTGAAGTGATCTTAAGTGATCAAAAGTATCATCTAACGATAATTCTAAAATTTTATCTGTTTGAAATAATGTTCCATCCATATCAAAAATTAATGCTTGTAACATTCCTATCTCTCCTTTTGGACTATAGTTTTACCAGATATATTTTTAAGCATCTCAATAATAATTTCTGAGCAATAATTCGCAGCAGTTTTCGCGAAGTCATCATAAGAAATTTGAGCTTCATCATCTGCGCTGTCAGAAATACATCTTATAATGAGAAACGGTATATCATTTATATAGGCAACATGTCCAATTGCTGCCCCTTCCATTTCTGTACAATGAGGTGCGTATTCGTCTATTAATTTCGCCTTTAACTTTGAATCTTCAACAAAACATTCACCGCTGACAATTCTTCCTTCATGAACTGCAATCTGTAAACTACTACTAATACAAGCTTTACGTGCTAACTCTACCAATTCCTTACTTGCAATAAATTCCTCTTGGAACGGAAATAAGTTTTTCATTTGAGTTTTACTTACATCATGATGAGTAACATTCGTTGAAATAACTATATCGCCGACTTTTACATCTGAATGTAATCCGCCAGCAACGCCCGTATTAATGATAGAGTCTACATCAAATTTATGAATTAATGTTTGCGCGCATGCAGCTGCATTTACTTTCCCTACACCAGAACGTGTAATAATTACTTCTGTTCCCATGAATTCTCCAATATAAAAAGGCATTCCCGCTATTGTCTGTTCCTCTTGTATAACTAGTTTTTCTAAAAGTAAATCTATTTCAATTTGCATTGCTCCGATAATGCCAATTCTGCTCATGTATGTAATCCCCTTTATTAATTAATCCCTTTAATCCTCTCAGACATAACCGATAATAAAAATTTCGGAAGTACAAGTTGTCGCTTTAATCTTTTCGGCTGTGAGAGTAACCTATACAGCCATTCAGTTCCAGTATCCCTCATTATTTTTGGTGCTCTTTTTACAGTACCAGATATTATATCAATCATGCCTCCGATACCAATAGATAGCGGAACGTTTAATGTTTGTATGTTTTCATAGATAAACTCTTCTTGTTTTGGTGAACCTAGTCCTACGAGTAGTAAATGCGGCTTGAACTGCTTAATTTTCATTTTTATTTCTTCTATTTCTTCACCATTTACAAATCCATGCTGTCCTTTAAATTGTGCTCCTGGGAACTGCTCATTTAATTTTTCTAATGCCTTTTTATTACTTTCTGGCGCAGCTCCAAAAAGAAAGACACGATATTCATTGTCGTTACAATATTTTATTAAATCGTGAGTTAAATCCGCCCCAGTAACACGTTCTTTCAAAGTTCCTTTTAATATTTTCGAGCCAATTATGACACCAATCCCATCCGCTGTTATTAAATCCGCAGATAGTAACATCTTTTTAAACTCCTTTGATTTTTCCGTATTTTCCTTTGCAGACATAACAATTTCAGGATTTGCAGTTACTACAAACCTTGGTTTCCCTTGTTGTTCATGTAGCCAACCTTTTAATAAACTTATAGCTTTTGCATATTCTAAAGTTGAAAAAGGTATACCTTTTATAAACTGCTGATCCACTGTACTCTCCCCTTACATAAGCTGCAAATATTCATCAATGTCTTTAGAAATTTGAATAAAAGCTTTATTCCAAAATTCATAATTTTTTATATCTATTTCAAAATGTTTTTTCATAAGCTCCTCTACTGGAGCCTTTCCTGTTTCTCGTAAGAACTCTTTATATTTCGAATGAAAAGTACTTTTACCTTCTTGAGCTATTTCTAATAAGCTAAAACTTACTAAATATCCAAATGTGTATGGATAATTGTAAAAAGGAACATCTGCTATATAAAATTGAATATATTTCATCCATACAAACGGCTGGTATTCACTTAAAGCTTTTCCATAAGCTTGTTTTTGTGCAATTATAGATAATTTCTCAATTTCATCAGCACTTAAAGGACCCTCTTTACATTTTTCATAAAATGTTTTTTCAAACTGATACGATGCTCGTATTGCCATTACATAATTAAAACTATTTCTTATTTTCCAGCTAAGTAATGACTTTTTCATATCTTTACTATCCGTTGTTTCAATTAGATAATTTAAGAGTACCGTTTCAAAGAAAATAGATGCTGATTCAGCCGTACTCATTGGCAAATAATCATCTAAAAAAGATGTAGATTGTTCAAAACTCATATTATAAAAATGCCAAGCATGTCCTAATTCATGAGCGAGCACTCTTACACTATCTATACTCCCATCATAACGAATGGAAATTCGCGATTCTTTCTCACTGAAAAATGGAGCACAAAACCCACCTGATGGTTTATTCTCTCTCGGTTCAGCATCTACCCAACCACTTTCTATCGCATTACGTGCAAATTCTGCTAATTCTTCATCAATATTCTTACATGCATCATAAACGTTTTGTATTGCTACTGAAAAAGGAATCATGACCTCATTACTTTCCTTTACCGTCATAAGTTCATGCCATGTAATTGAAGCTTTTCCTTTCTTATACACGTTTAAAGCACTTACTAATTTATCAAGGTTTTCTTCTGTCGCATTCCACATTTGGAATAATACAGTTTCTGAAATGCCATTCGCATGAAAAGATTGTGTTAAAATCTCTCTATCTTCTATTTCATTACTCTTTGCATTACGCAATCTCCCTATTTGATTTAATACAGTAGCAAAGATTTCTTTTTCCTTATGTAAAGTACTTGTAAGTAACTCGAATACTTCTAATCTTTCCTTTTCATTATCACTATTCATTGCAATAGTATTTGCTTGTCCAAAAGATAATTGTCTATTATTGCGCTCTATCTCTATCCTATCCCGTAATTGTATGTACATATTTTCCCACGCATTAAGCTCATCTTTTATTAACTTAGTATTATCAGATCGG
>NZ_JBNLYE010000326.1:0-4436 GCF_050172095.1 Bacillus sp. GMs2/2 | reverse complement strand
TAATACCTATATTATACAGAATTTTCTTTGAATTTTGGAGAGAATTTTAGTGTGCTATTATATATTTCGTTTTGATTTAAAGAATGTTTAAGGACATCCTAGCATACCTTTTATAATAATCCGATTGAACAAGGAGATGGGGGAGGAGCTATAATGGATATTCTAAAAAAGATTGAACAGCATCGAGCAGCAGAAGAACGTTTACAATGGGAAGGTACGTTTGCGGAGTATTTGGAGCTTGTGAAAGAAAGACCATGGGTGGCTCAAACAGCACACTCTCGCATTTACAATATGATAAAAGATGCTGGAATTGAAGAAGTTGATGGTAGAAGAAAGTATAACTTCTTTAGTAATCAGCTCTTTGGATTAGAGGATGCTCTAGAACGTCTTGTAGAGGAATATTTTCATCCATCTGCAAAACGATTAGATGTTAGAAAAAGAATTTTATTATTAATGGGTCCTGTTAGTGGAGGGAAATCAACGTTAGTTACAATGTTGAAACGAGGATTAGAAACATATTCAAGAACAGATCGCGGAGCAATTTTTGCAATTAAAGGATGCCCAATGCACGAGGATCCACTGCATTTAATTCCACATCATTTACGAGATGATTTCTTTGATGAGTATGGGGTTAGAATTGAAGGGAATTTATCACCACTAAATGTCATGCGTTTAGAGCAAGAATACGGATCAAGAATTGAGGATGTAGTTGTAGAGCGTATTTTCTTCTCGGAAGATCGCCGTACAGGGATTGGTACATTTAGCCCGTCTGATCCAAAATCACAGGATATTGCAGATTTAACAGGTAGTCTGGACTTTTCTACGATTGCAGAATATGGTTCAGAATCAGATCCGCGTGCGTATCGATTTGATGGAGAATTAAATAAGGCAAACCGAGGAATGATGGAGTTCCAAGAGATGTTAAAATGCGATGAGAAGTTTTTATGGCACTTATTATCACTTACGCAAGAAGGGAATTTCAAAGCGGGAAGATTTGCGCTTATTTCAGCAGATGAATTAATTGTAGCACATACGAATGAAACAGAGTATCGCTCATTTATAGCAAATAAGAAAAATGAAGCATTGCACTCAAGAATTATTGTAATGCCAGTTCCTTATAATTTACGGGTAAGTGAAGAAGAACATATTTATGAAAAAATGATTCGTGAAAGTGATGTATCGAATGTTCACATTGCACCACACACACTTCGCGTTGCAGCAATGTTCACTATTTTAACTCGTTTAAAAGATCCGAAGCGTCCGGATATTGATTTAATTAAAAAGATGCGTTTGTATGATGGAGAAACGGTAGAAGGTTATAATGCGATTGATGTAGAAGAATTACAACGCGAATATCAAGATGAAGGTATGAAGGGTATTGATCCTCGTTATGTCATTAACCGAATTTCGTCTACAATCATTCGAAAAGAGGTACCATCTATTAACGCGTTAGATGTACTTAGATCTTTAAAAGATGGGCTAGATCAGCATCCATCCATTAGTAATGAAGACCGTGAACGTTACATGAATTTCATCTCATTAGCGAGAAAAGAATACGATGAAATCGCGAAGAAAGAAGTACAAAAAGCGTTTGTTTATTCATATGAAGAATCAGCTAAGACGCTTATGGATAATTACTTAGATAACGTCGAGGCATACTGCAATAAATCGAAATTACGTGATCCGTTAACAGGAGAAGAAATGAGTCCTGATGAAAAATTAATGCGCTCAATTGAAGAGCAAATTGGAATTTCAGAAAATGCTAAGAAAGCGTTCCGTGAAGAGATTTTAATTCGCATTTCTGCTTATGCCCGTAAAGGAAAACGCTTTGATTATAATTCACATGAACGTCTTCGTGAAGCGATTCAGAAAAAACTATTTGCTGATTTAAAAGATATAGTGAAAATTACAACATCAACGAAAACGCCGGACGAAAATCAGCTTAAGAAAATCAATGATGTTGTTGCGCGTTTAATTGATGAGCATGGCTATAATTCTTCTTCAGCAAATGAATTACTACGCTATGTAGGTAGCTTGTTAAACAGATAGTTTGATAACAAAACGCTGTCTCTTGTATTTTGCGGGACAGCGTTTTATTATCCGTTCATATGTGTATAAAGTGTCATACCTTGTCCAAATGTAATAAATTAAGATGCAATTTTATGAATTTATTGTCAATTATTTTTACAATATGCATATGATAGAGTAACCAACCATTCATACGAAAAAAGCCAACACAATACAATATGTTGCAAAGTAAAAATATGTGCAACAATGCATTGTGTTTCTTTCTTATCAGTGGCTGAATATTTCTTTCTATTATGTGAGTGGCAAAATTTTGTTTAGGATGCTCGGGGTATTGTATGAAAAACGTTATAAATGTTTATGGGATGATTTTCTGTGGGCAGTTACCTTTCAAACATTCTAGCTTGCACATTACAGAACAAAATTTATAGATTGCTGTTCATACAGGAAGACAATTACAGTAAGGAGGGAAAGGAATGGGCGAAGAAAATCAACCAAATTATACGATTTCACAGGAAAACTGGTCCCTCCATCGCAAAGGATATGACGACCAACAGCGCCATCAAGAAAAAGTACAAGAGGCAATTAAGAATAATTTACCCGATCTTGTAACAGAAGAAAGTATAGTTATGTCTAATGGCAAGGATGTTGTAAAAATACCAATTCGTTCTCTAGATGAATATAAGATTAGATACAATTATGATAAAAATAAACATGTTGGGCAAGGAAACGGTGACAGCAAAGTTGGTGATGTCGTTGCGAGAGATGGATCAGGTGGTCAAAAACAAAAAGGGCCAGGAAAAGGGCAAGGAGCAGGAGATGCAGCTGGGGAAGATTACTATGAAGCTGAAGTCTCTATTTTAGAATTAGAGCAAGCGTTTTTCAGAGAGTTAGAACTGCCTAATTTAAAGAGAAAAGAAATGGATGAAAACCGGATTGAACATGTTGAATTTAATGACATTAGAAAAACAGGATTATGGGGAAATATCGATAAGAAACGAACAATGATATCCGCATATAAACGAAATGCAATGAGTGGTAAAGCATCTTTTCATCCAATTCACCAAGAAGACTTAAAGTTCCGCACTTGGAATGAAGTATTAAAGCCAGATTCAAAAGCTGTTGTATTAGCGATGATGGATACGAGTGGATCAATGGGAATATGGGAGAAATATATGGCACGTAGTTTCTTTTTCTGGATGACAAGATTTTTACGCACAAAGTATGAAACAGTAGATATTGAATTTATTGCCCATCATACGGAGGCAAAAGTAGTTCCAGAGGAAGAGTTTTTCTCAAAAGGAGAAAGTGGCGGAACGATTTGTTCTTCTGTATACAAAAAAGCACTCGAACTTATCGATAATAAATATTCACCAGACCGCTATAATATTTATCCATTCCATTTTTCAGATGGTGATAATTTAACATCAGATAATGCTAGATGTGTAAAACTTGTTGAAGAGCTAATGAAGAAGTGTAATATGTTTGGGTATGGGGAAGTGAATCAGTATAACCGCCATAGTACACTCATGTCAGCCTATAAAAATATTAAAGATGAAAACTTTAGATACTATATTTTAAAGCAGAAAGCAGACGTATTTCATGCGATGAAAAGCTTTTTTAGAGAAGAATCAGGTGAGAAAATGGCATAACCTCTTTTAAAGAGGTTCTTTTTTTGTAAACTTTTTATTTTCCTAGTTGACAATGATAATGAAAATCATTATCATTTATTCGAGAAATGATTACATTTCGAATTATATATTTCGGAGGAGATGTAAAATTGAAACAAAATAAAAGAAAACGTATAAATGCAATGATTATAGCGGCGGCGTTATCACTTCCGTTTGCTGTTTATTCAACACCTGCTTTAGCGGCAGTAGCAATTGAGGCGAATAAAACGGGACAAGGTTTAGAAGATGGTACATATGACGCTGTTATTAAAGCGTATAAAGATAAAACGAATGAAGAGTCTATGGCAGCTGTTTATATAAAGGATCCGAAATTAACAATTGAGAATGGAAAGAAAATTGTAACAGCAACGTTAAGTGATAGTGATTTCTTTCAATACTTGAAGACAGAGGATATTCACACTCCAGGTGTGTTTCATGATGTAAAGGTGATATCAGAAGACAAAAAGAAAAATGGGACGAAGGTTATTCAATTTGAAGTTGGAGAATTAGGAAAAAGATACAATATGCAAATGCATATTTATATTCCAACGATGGCCTATGACAATAAGTATCAAGTACAGTTTGAAGTAAATACATTGAATTTAGAGAAAAATGTTCCAGAAAAACAAAAGGAAAATAAAGAGGATAAAGTGGATCAACAAGATGGAATTGGAAATGTAATAGTAGATAAGCAACTACAAAGGCATATTAATAAATATAATTTGAATAGAGAAAATCTAG
>NZ_JBNLYE010000325.1:0-4471 GCF_050172095.1 Bacillus sp. GMs2/2 | reverse complement strand
TTTTATTGGTTACCCGATTTCTTATTATATCCTGTTGTTATCTTATTATATATAACTCGCAAAATAATCATAAATACAGATGTGAAAAATATAGCCAATTGCATATTACTAGAAAGCTTCAGATACTCTGAGATAATATTATATTCTATAGTGAAAATGAGGATAGTTTGTATAAAACTTAAAATAACATATGCTGTAATTTGAGTGAAAAAAGTTTTTATTAACTGAGGTGACTTCTTAGATCCTATAAAAATTCTAAATGCTGTAATGAATACACCAAGGAGTGTAATCGCTGTTAAAACACCAATAGCACCAATTAGCCATACCATAGATATATCCTCCTTATAAAAAAACGATATATTACTTAAACATCATGAGGACGATTTCACGATAGAAAGGAAAAAATAATTCATTGGTCTTCTCATCGTTAATTATGCTAATTAATATGTCTTTAATCTCTTCCTCATCATTATTTTTCATTGCTTTCCATACGTTTGTTAAATTACTTAAATGACAAACGGTAAAGACTCTAGGTGACTCATAGCATTCATCTTTGAAAATGTTTATAGTATTTGTAGCACGGAATAAAAAGTCAGCTAAAGAATATACTTTATTCTTCAAATCATCCAATGATGCCTTTTTAATACACTCCAATGCTTCATCATGTGCTTCTTTAAATGAAAGAAATAACGTTTTATCTCCTTTTATTTCACCAGATTTTAACCTATCTAAAATCCCCAAAATATTCATATCCTGATCCACACTAAAATTAACTACTTCACTCATCACATTTCCTCCTCATATCAAATAGCCCGTCTTGTTTTCCCTATTTTATCCAACTAAGATAATTATATTGTTTTTATTTTGAACATTCAATGTTTTATCCACTGAGGTTCATAACCTTTCAAATTTTAAATTGTAACAACTATTAAAAACAAAAAGATACATATGTTAGTCAAAACTAATAAATGTTTTTTATTATCTTTACGGTACGTGAAATTATATATAATTCTTCGAAATTCGACCACTGAACCATCTACTATCTCTTAATTTATTAAACTTGTTTTCGTTACTTCAGAAATTAAGAAAAGCTCAAACCCTTTTGTATCAATGGATTCAAGCTTTTTATTTTGTAGGAATACACTTTGCAACAAGTTGCCATTAGACTAGTGTATCAGCAACTTGTAGCTATTACTATGAATGCTAGATTCCACAAAATTATTACATATTTTATTATTTTTATTTCTTATTCAATAATATGCTCAACTATAAATAAAATTCCTATTTTCAGTGACTTTTAAAAAATGGGATTATTGGACAAACTGTAAGTAAAACACATAAGGAAGTGAATTTGATGAATTGGTATTCTAAACCTAGATCAGCTTTAGGGCGTTTTTTAGATAGACACAAAATTACACAAGAAGAACTCTCTTCAAAAAGTGGTGTAACTCGTTCTACTGTAAGTCGATTGTGTAGTTTGGACAGCGTATCACCGACTACTAAGAATTCAAATCGCATTATAAAAGCTTTAAGGAAGTTAACCGGAAAAAATGTAGATTCTACTGACTTTTGGGCGTGAATTAACTAAAAACATCTTCCATCACAAATGTTCTCATAAATACATTTTGCTTTATAGCATATTGTTCTAATTTGGATTGTCGATAGTCGGATAGTGTAAAAAAAACGATTACTGGAACAATAGCATTCTGTCTTTTATAGATATCTGTTATATGGCCATATAACTGTACCTTATGTTCGTTTACCTTCATATGTTGCATACGATCTATTTCAACGAAATGGGGGACATTATCCTCAAAATACGTTGCGTCAGGAATAATCTGATACCGTTGACCATTAATTGAAAACTCTATAGATTTTTCTGTTTTCCATTCTGGAAATCCAAGCCACATCCAGCTTTCGTTCCGCATTAATATGTGCTGTAATTGACTACTTTTCTTTACTTCCTTTGTAATGCCTAATAAATCCCGTCCCTTTTTGTTTAAATAATATACGTGTTCACGAGTCATTTTTGTAATATGACAATATGGATGTAGATCCTTTAATACACGATTTGCATTTCGAATACTCCCTAGACAGTGGATGGCTTGTAATTGCCTCCTGGTTGCAAAATCCAACTTACTCAAAGTGGATAAAATCTCGATTTGTCTCGCTTTCTGTTTGAGTGTTTGATGTCTCATTACGTTTCACCACCTTGTATTGCTTCAGTAAACCCCACATGTCTTTATCCTTCAGATAAGGTACTTGAATTTCTTCTGTACGATCTGTTTTAAACAATGCTCTTCCTGGAAGGGAGGGTAGATCCTCAAGACCTGGTTCATCTAAAGCAACTTGTGACGCAACCGTCGTTGGTAATCGAAAACCTAGCTTTGCATCAGCATTTTGCTTGATTTGCCTTGGTAATGTATCAGAGGTTGGATATTGCGTACAAAATATAAGCCGGAATCCTAACCCCCCCCCGATTCTTGCGATTTCAGATAACATCTCCTGGCACATAAATAATATATCCCGTTGTTTTTTAGATAATCCTTGTGTAGGACAAAGATTTGCTCCTTCATCTACTATGATAAAGCAGCGTTCTTTAATTGATGTATCTATGATATTGGTAAAATAGGACTTCTTCATCATTTCGATCTGTTTTACCATCTTTTCACGTACCCTTATCAACATTTCTAATGCCTGTTCTGGATTTTCAGCTACTTCTACAACTTGAGAGATATCCTTGTAAGGGCTAAATTCTAATCCTTCCTTCAGGTCAATAATAAAAAATTTCACGTGTTGGGATTGTTGCAAAATCAAACTAGTCATCACATTTTTTAGGAATACTGTTTTTCCAAACCGTGTCATACCCGAAACGCACATATGCGGTGTTTTTTCGAAATCATGATATATGTGTTTATCTAACGATTTCCCCATCATAACTCTCCATGTGTGCTCTTTTAACAAATCCTTAGACCAATTCCATATTTCAGGTATTTGTTGCTTAAATACACGAATATGAAGCTCTCTTTGGCGGAACGATATTTTAACAGGTTTATATAGCCCTTCTTCTAAGACTTCGGCTAACTTTTTGATAAGTTGACTAGGCACACCAAGTGGTAACTTGTAAACATAATTCATACTTATGTCATCTTCTACTTCTTTTATAAAAATGGGGTATTGTAATTCCCCTTTATGTTGGACGCATATCTTTGCAATTTCAAAAAACGTTGCAATTTTTTTCTTATCACTCATTCCTTTACTTTGATAAAAATAAGCCACAGTTAAAAAGGTTGCTGGAATTAATAAAAGTGAAAACATTTCCTCCATACCTCCTTAAGGTAGTTGAGCCTGTATGGAAGCTTAGAAAATACTGTTTAAGATGCGCTATTATAATCATTTTCAACTACCAGATGTAATACTAACGCAGAAATACATCTAGTATATCCATTAGAACGTACCAAACACTCCCTATTAACAAGCATTTGAGACCCGCACGTAGCAACCAACCTGGAAGATAAAGACCTTTCTTCTTTAGTAATTTTATCCCTAAAACTGAAGCTCCGGTCACACCATAAACAATCCCTAGCTCTCCAATGATTGTCATGTTAATCCCATCCTTTCGGTTTAATAGACAAATTCCCTTTACGATCCCTATACAGTTGATATTCATCCAATAACTCATTCCAGGACAAAGCATGTTCATCGCCACATAGATCCTCTTCAATTTTTTGACTTAAGTAATAATAAAATTTGTATTGCCGATCCAAATAAACCTCATAGCGCAACATATGATCTCGTATAGCACAAACATTTTCTTCCTTCTTCGTTTCGTTATACATTTGTTTAAGCATTCGTGAAGGGTAAAGATACGGAGTACTATATAACATTTGATAATGATTCATATTTCCTCACCATCCATATAAAATTCTAGGCACATTAATAAATATGATAAAAGCTCCACTTTTTGAATTTGTACCTAAAAAAAGTACAAAAATACATTATTAATATTTCACTTTATTCAATATTAGCGAAATGTAAAAATGCATTTTGTAAAAACTTTGTAAATGTTATACTATAATTGGATAAATTTATATTATTCTGGTCAAATAAATCAAAAGTTTCACAACACTACAGTCTTAAACCTGAACTCAGAATATTCAGAATAATATTGAAACATATACTTTAATAAAATACATGATTGCTTTTCTGTTATTATTTTATTATGAGAATATTCCCATTATTTTACGGGATATGGGATGATGGGGGAGAAAGATATGAACGTTCATGTGAAAGGGAATGAACAAAGGAATGAACAATTGATTCAGACTTTAAATGAATGGTACTTTAAAATTCGAGCAAGAGATCTTGATGAAGCAATTTCTTTAAAAGATGAGATCGACTTAGTTATAAATGAATTTAAAGAAGACCAAAATTTGATGTTACATTACTACCTCATAGATTTTCGTCATAA
>NZ_JBNLYE010000324.1:0-4473 GCF_050172095.1 Bacillus sp. GMs2/2 | reverse complement strand
TTACAGAATCATAGCTGTGTATAGTCAACATGTTTTCTTGTTGAATGTTAGTTACTTGTTGGATACTAGGCTCTATTCCGTGTTCAATGTCTGTTAATAATAAAACTTTTTTATTCTTTGAATTCATATGGAGCACTCCTTCTTCATTATTGTATTTATGAAACTTTTAAGCTAGTAACAATAATAATTGTTACCAGTTTTTCCAGCTTCCCTCTGGATCAACACTTGCAAGTCTAACCCATCCATTTTGAACTTTTTCTCGAAATGTGAAATCATTATTTAACAAACGTTCTATATATTCAATAGGTGCTTGAATGACAATTAGTAAACGAAGTGGTGAATGATACGTCTCACTATCTGACTGCATAACGGATTGCCAAGGTAAGCCTGGCAACAGGTCACTAGCATTCCCTTGCATAACACCGAGACCCGCCGTTACGGTTTGGGTTGTTTTATTTCCACTACCATAATAGTGAGGAGCTACAGTTGATGCGTAATATTGTAGATTTATCCACTGCGCAACTGTTCCTGGTCCTGCAATAATATTAGCTAATATATCTCCACTTTCATCCTGTTTCCAATCATAATTATGAAGGAAAGCCCTACCTTCTAAGTCACAATCTTGAGTTAATTCACGCTGTCCGATAATAAAAGATGCATTACGTGCTAATCCCCACTCTGGACGTATTTCACTCCAATCTTCTGCAAACCGATGTGCCTCTTTACTCGGATTTTTTATTTTCGTTTTAAAATTAGGTAATTGCGTTAAACGTTCTCTATTTGCATGTTGGCTCACATTTGGCATAATCGATTCGATACAATCAAATGCTTCTTGCGCAGTTTCCGAAAGTTCTGGGACGTAAATCCATTCCAATTCGTCCACTGTTGTTTTATGTTCAGCTGCTGCAAAAATGGTATCCTCAGGAATTTTAATACCTTCAGCAAACAACGCCTCTCTCACTTCTGGAAGATTACATAAAGTAGCAAAAACTCTTGCATTGAATCCTCCTGCTGCTCCGCCACAAGCACCACACTCAAGTGCTGCAGCATAAGGGTTGTTCGTACTTTGACTACTATGTCCGCACATTACAACTAAAGGAGCAAATTTTTCTGTCAGTCCCACCATTTTTAAAGCTTGACGCACATAGTTCACCTTTTCTTCTTTTGTAAAACCGATAGGTATCTCACCCTTTGTGTCATGAACATGATTAAGCGAGAATGTTGTATCAGGTTTTTGTAACATAGTTTTACGAAGTTTACGAATGAAACCACCAACTCCTCTTGGGACAAAGCTTCTTGTCACCATCTGTAGACCAAGTAAAGGACCACTTAACTCAGGTAGCGCCATACTTGTCATTACGTTCTGTTTCATCGTTTTAAATGTATAACGTACCGAACTCCCTACCCTCTTACGCTGCTCATAAGATTTAAGTTCATTTTCATTTGTGAGCTCTTTTATTTGATGTTTCGGTTTGAGTATAACTGGCAAAGAAGGATGGTTGTTATTACTACCTAGTTCACTAGTTGCAATTGGTAATCCAAAGAAACCAGCTATTCCAAATGTTTCAAACGGACCTAATTTTTCAAGGTGGCGACGAAACGGTTCTGAACGTACATCAATACAGAATGCTAATTGAGCTAATACACGCTTTTTATCATTGGTTGCACATTGTTTAGAAGCAATCTTCTCTCTTAATTGCTCTGCATGCGTTTGTTCCCAAGCTTCCAGCCAAAGTTTCCTGCGAATATTTTCATCAAAACGATATGCAAATGCTAACAATTCGCTTTGTTCAGCTGCAGACATTTGTGACCATTCCCGTGTTGAAATATTCCCCCAATAGATCCAAGAAGCTATAAGTGGGACGATCGAAACTTTTTTCTCAACCTTTTGATTTTTTAAAGGTAAATAAGGTTTTGCAATAGCCAGCTCCATAGAAATTCGAACTGCTAAATATTCTATTAAAAGCCCCTGTTCCTGAATTGATTGTTGTGAGCGCCATCGTATCATTCCTGCCCACCCAGGTAAAGAAAGTAAGTGCCCTTCAAGATAAGCTTGTATGTTAGATTCAGAAATCCCTAGTTCAAATAACGCTCTCGCTAAAGCTACTTCGGCATCTTGTGGCCAATCTTTTAAAACTTTACGCTCATTTTTACTGAGCGCTGGATCAAATGTAATAAGGTGTTGCCATGCACGATAAAAACCTTTCTCTCGATTTGGCATCGTCCAACTTGATCCGGAGTCATCAAGATATAATTTACACCATTTAATGATATGATAATTAAGAATATCAGATAGGTTTTCACTATTTTGATTCTCTATAAGCGAACTTATTGGCTGCATAACAGAGGCTTTCATACTCCCTGTATTTATATAACTCATTTCGTCTGCCAGTTTATTTAATTCTGGCGATGATAATAGACTAGAAGGTAATTTTTCTAACTTTAAAGCCGCTTGGCAAAATCCCTCTACTTTCTCTCGCGGAATATGAAAAGATTGTGAATCCAGCCAACGAGACAAACTACTTTGTAAAAATGATTCCTCAATCTCACCTTTCGCTTTTGCCGAATGAATCATGGAAGTACTAGGATACATATCCACATTACGAGCTTCTTTTAGCCAATTTGCGACTTGTTCAAATGATTGCTTTTCAAGTCCCATCCAAGGGTGGTGAGCTGCAAACGTAGAGATAGGCCAAAGTGGTGCAATAACTCGGCTAGCAGATGCAACTAAATCATTTATATTATTTTCTTGCATATCAATGTTTGTATCTTTCTTTAATATTGACGATATGCTCATCACGAATTACCTCCCTTTGATACATAATGTTTCAGATAGCTTGGGTGACTTTCTACTGATTTTCTTCTCGCCTCACCTACTCGAACTAACCAAAGATAAAGTACAGCGAATAAAGTAGAAGATTGATGACGAGTAACGAAAGTACTAGTAACACTACTAAATAGTAAAATACATATAACAAAGATAACGGCTGGAGCTGAAGGTTGAACACTTTGATAAATATCAGTATGCAACCATTTATAAAGAGAATTATGAACGGTAAAGTAAATGAGAGAAAATCCAATCAAAACAATTACGCCAGCAATTCGTCCCATTCTTCCCTCTCCAAAAACAACAAGCTGTTTCCATGAAAAGTATAGTGACCAGCCTAAGATTAACGCACTAACTAGTTGATACCCCTCTCCAGAAGTCATAAACCAGAAAGTAATTGCTATAAATAATCCTAAAACACGCCCGACTATAATCCATAAATTGGACATCTTTTCATTAGACTGATTCACTACCCCAAAACGTTGCACTGAAGAACCAGCTTGTAAAAACAGTGTAGCTTTAAACAAACCATGTAAAATTAAATGAATAACAGCCGCTAAATAGGCGCCTAATGCACATTGAATAAGCATAAATCCCATTTGTGCAATAGTTGAACCTACTAGCTGACGTTTATAATCAACTTGGACTAAACTAATTCCTGTACCTATCAAGACAGAAATACTAGAGAAAATAAGTAAAATGATTTGTGCAATATCATCATGAAAAAGAGGTGAAAATCTAGTTAACATGATACCGCCAGCATTTACTAAACCCGCATGCATAATAGCAGAAACAGGAGTTGGAGCAACAGCGGACTCAATTAACCATCTTTGAAAAGGCCATTGTGCTGCTGGAATCATCACCGCTAATATAATTAATAAGTTAATTCCTGTTCTCTCCAATGTTCCATGTAGCGCTACATTTTCATTCGTTAAAACTGATGTTAATTGCCACTGTCCAGTTACTTGAAAAAGCCAAATGATAGCTGATAGCAACGCAATCCAACTTATTGTAAATAAATAGCCAGAGATTTTAGTTGCTTCACTAACTACTTTCCACCCTTTATTTAGCCCTATGAGTAGAACCAATCCTATAAGCGTTGCTCCCCAACAAATGATCATGAAACGAAGATCGTCACTTAACCATGCAACCGAAGATACACCTGTAGTAAATGTAAAAAGTGCAAAGTATTTTCGATATGAGCGGTCTCCCATTAAGTAACGTACAGAAAAACGCTGAATGATTAAACCAATTGTAAGAACAAAGAAAGCCATTAACCAAGCTAAAGTATCTAGATGCCAAGGCCCCACAACTCTATCTCCATTGTTATTAACAAGTGCGAGTAAAGAAATCAATGAAGGCAAAGCAGCGATACCAATATGGATATGAACAAAACGTAAAGGCATCCTTGCATGTAAAAACAATAATCCACTTAGCCAAGAAGCACTAAGCGCCATAAAAAATAATGTTAACAGTGTTGATGAACTCAGCGAAATTAACATGTTAAATACTCCCTTCTAAGCGAAAATAACCTATAAAAATTCCTTTTAATTAAGATAATTTTTTAAATTTCAATTTTCATTCACTCTTTTTAGTGCATCGTTTTTTCCCATAAAAAAAACCGACAACTTCCATAATTCAATGAT
>NZ_JBNLYE010000323.1:0-4475 GCF_050172095.1 Bacillus sp. GMs2/2 | reverse complement strand
TAAAATAATAGATGAAAATGTAAAGTTAGGGGATTCCACATGCATACAGGAGTTTTGATTAGTTATTTGTATACGTATTTTTTCACTATAATTTTTTGTGTTTTGTTTCAAATTGGATTTTATTTTAAAGCGAAAAGAAACATATCTATTCGGCATTTTCTATGGGTATATGTTTTTCTATTCTATCTTTCGCTAGTGTATAAGGTGACGCAAATCGCGACTGTATGGGATATAAGTAGATATGAAACGTGGATTCGTGTAAGTCAAATCAACTTGACTCTATTTGATACGGCAGGTAGTACGACGTATCTTTTAAATATTGTACTGTTTATGCCGTTCGGCTTTCTATTACCGACTATTTGGCCGCAGTTTAGAAAAATGAAAAACACCGTATGCGCGGGATTCCTTTTTTCATTGGCAATTGAGTTAAATCAATTACTAAATAATAGAATTACAGATATTGATGATTTATTTACGAATACCCTTGGGGCGATAGTTGGGTATGTATTATATAAAGTATTATATACAGCGTTATTTAAATTGATATTGAAAAGAGAGGAAAAAGAGTTTGATACGAACTCTCCTTTAGTCATAAAATACGAGGCTGTTTTTTGTTTAGTGTGTTCATTTGTAGGTGCAATGTTAATTTATCATCCAGCTTTATTTGGAAGACCTGTAATCATCCAGTGAGGTAATTACGAATTTCTTTTGAACGCTCGTGCGATATTTCAATTTGTAAAAAGCCTTTAACTTGTTATAGTTAAAGGCTTTTATCATCATAATTTTTACTTACCAATTACCCACTCTAACATCCACCTTCAACCACTTCACCCAATCCAAATCCTCTACCTTAAGCAAACTAAGCGAAACACCTTTCATATCTAAAGAAGTTAACAGTGTACCAACTTTTACGAATGTAACTTGCAATCCTTCCAGTTCACACAAACGGCGAATATCATTTGCGAAAATGTATTGTTCCATTAATGGCGTTGCACCGAGTCCGTTAATAAGGATGGCAAAGTTGTCTCCTTTTCTCCAGCGATAAATGCTTTTAAGTTTGTTCATTAGTTCGATCGCTAATATTTCAGAAGAGGATAGTGCTTCTTTACGGTAACCTTTTTCGCCGTGGATACCAACGCCATAAAAGACTTCATCTTCGTTTAATGTGAATGAAGCTTTTCCTTTTACTGGATCGTTGGCAGGGGAAAGGGCAACTCCTAATGTGTGTAAGTTTTCAGTGATAGAACGGCCAAGTGTTGTTAGTTTTTCTAAAGAATGGCCTTCAAGAGCGGCCGCACCAAGTATTTTTTGAACGAAAACAGTACCAGCGACGCCGCGTCTTCTTTTATTAAAAGAAGCATCATCTTCAATTGAAACGTCGTCATTTACGATGATGTGGTCAATTTTTCTTCCTTCTTCTTTAGCGATCTGCTCAGCCGCTAGAAAGTTCTCAACGTCATCTTTAAAGTTTTTAATGATGAATAAAATACTTTTATCTTTTGGCATGAGGCGAGTAGCCGCTACAATTTGTTCCACTGTAGGCGGAGTGAAAATGCTGCCGTTTACTGCCGCTGTAAGCATACCTATTCCTACATAGCCAATATCAGCGGGTTCATGTCCGCTACCACCGCCGCTTATAATCGCGACGTTTTGCTTTAGTTTTTCGATATCTTTTACATAAATGATGTTATTTGTTTCGTCGTAATTTACTTTGTCGTTATGTTCAAAATAAAAGCCATGCAGCATATCTTGAACGATATTTTGTACATCATTCATAATCTTTTTCATTGCTTTTGCCACCCTTTAATTACTTTGCTGATTGCTCAAGTAATAGTAGTAATTGATTGTTTATCATATTTTTCATAAGAGAAGACATAATGGAAGGATCTACTTCGCACTTGCTTTCAATCCAATCTTTTATCGTTCCAACGAAGCCGTGACTATAAAAGGAGGCAATCGTATTTTTTGTCTCATCAGAAAGGCTGAATCCACAGCTTACAGATAGTTCATCAATAATCTTCATATATAAGTTTTTCGTATGCTCAAATAAATAGTGATTAAACGAGTTTTGCTCAATAACTTTAAAAGCATTTCGGTAAAATTTTTGATTTTCGTAAAAGTAATCAAATAATAAATCAAAAATGTTTTCCCATTTTTCATAATCGAGAAAGTCTATAATATTTTCTTTCGTTTCTTCTCTATAAATCCAGCTTAATAGTTCAAATTTATCTTTAAAATGATAATAAAAAGTTTGCCTACGCATTTGACAGTGTAACATAATATCGCTCACTGATATTTTATGAAAGGACTCTGTTTCCATTAAATACTTCAATGAATTTGCGATTATCTTTTTAGAAATTATAGAAGAGGTCATCTGAATCATCCCTAGAATGTTAGTAATATAAAAATCCTATCTATAAATGAGAGCGGTGTCTTTAGACAGATTGTCCATTTTGTCCGTTTACTATAAAACGCTTTCATTTTAACATGAGTAGTAAGAAGAAGATTTCAAATATATCACAATATATTAAAGGAATTGAGGGATAATCACAATGAAAAAGATTATAAACAAACCAGAAACATTAGTAATGGAAATGTGTAACGGAATGGTTATGGCTCACCCAGAGCTTGAACTTTTGAAAAAATATAAAGTTATTAAGAAGAAAGAAATGAACGAAAACAAAGTAACGTTAATTAGTGGCGGCGGTAGTGGCCATGAGCCGGCACATGCAGGATTAGTCGGAAAAGGAATGTTAGATGCGGCGGTGTGCGGAGATGTTTTTGCTTCTCCTTCACAAATTCAGGTATACCAAGCAATTAAAGAAACAGCTAGTAAAAAAGGTACGTTATTAATTATTAAAAATTATAGCGGCGATATTATGAATTTCAAAAACGGTGCGCATTTAGCGACAGAAGATGGAATTGAAGTCGACTACGTAAAAGTGGACGATGATATTGCGGTAGAAGATAGTCTGTATACAGTAGGACGCCGCGGCGTTGCAGGAGTTATTTTAGTTCATAAAATTGCCGGCGCAGCAGCGGAAGCAGGTATGGATTTAGGAGCGGTGAAAGCTGTCGCAGAAAAAGCAGCGGCTAACGTGCGCACAATCGGTTTAGCGTTAACGTCTTGTACAGTTCCAGCGAGCGGATCACCTACTTTCACACTTGAGGAAGATGAAATGGAATACGGCGTAGGTATTCACGGCGAACCAGGAATTAAACGTGAAAAAATGTTGTCGGCTGATGAATTAGCTAACCGTATGACAAATGATCTTGTAAAAGATTTAGGAGTAAAAGATGGCGAAGAAATTGCACTTCTAGTTAACGGTTTTGGCGGAACACCACTGCAGGAACTTTACTTATTTAACAACGCCGTTACGAGAGAACTAGCTGCAAGAAACATTAAAATTAATAGAGTATTCGTCGGTAATTATATGACGAGTATCGATATGGCTGGTATGTCTTTAACTGTAATGAAATTAGATGATGAGTTAAAAACATTACTATCAAAAGAATGTAATACACCAGCGTTTAAAGTAGATGGACCAGTTGAAAGTGTAGAGTATGTAAATGTACTTGAAGAAACAGAAGAGAAGGAAGTTTCATTTGAACTAGAAACAGCAGAAGAACACGCTGTTATTAAAGATAATGTCATTACATTAAACAACATGATTTATCTCGTTGATAAAATGAGCGATATTATCATTAAAAATGAAGTACCATTCTGTGAGTTAGACACGCACGCTGGTGACGGCGATTTCGGAATGAGTGTAGCAAAAGGATTTAAGCAATTAAAACGTGAGTGGCATTCTATTGTAGATCAAGAGAACGTAACAATCGGATCATTCCTTGATGGTTGCTCCATGATTATTATGGAACATTGCGGCGGCGCTTCTGGTCCAATTTGGGGCGGTGCATTCCGCGCAGCTAGTAAAGCAGCAGGCGAGAAGCGTGAGTTAACAGTGAAAGAATTCGCTGAAATACTGCAAGCAGCACTGCAAGGCATCCAATCGATCGGTGAAAGATCATTCGGCAGAGGAGCAGTAGTTGGTGACAAAACGCTTGTTGACGCACTTGCTCCATGTGTAGACTCTTGGTTAGATAGCGCCTCAAACGAAGTAGACGTAAAAACTGCCTTTGAAAAAGGTGCAGAAGCAGCGGTTAAAGGAGCAGAGTACACGAAAGAAATCGTAGCTCGCATGGGCCGCGCTGGTACAGTTGGCGAAAGAAGTTTAGGATACCCTGATGCAGGTGCACATGCGCTTGGGGTTATCTTTACGGAGATTGCGGGTAGTTTGAAATAGTAATTGGAAAGTCCCTCTGCCTTAAGGTGGAGGGATTATTCTGTAGTTTTCCAGAATAATAGTATGTGTCTTTTTATATCACCAAAAAAGACCGATTTTGGTGATACAGAAGGACATAAATCTTGTTTTTTGTTATGTCTTCATTTACAACGGTTTTCAAAGGAGATATTC
>NZ_JBNLYE010000322.1:0-4488 GCF_050172095.1 Bacillus sp. GMs2/2 | reverse complement strand
TATCCCAATAATTAGGATTTTTCTTCAACTGATAATTTTGTTCATGTTTCCATTGACTCATTGTAAATGGTCCATTATATACTAATTTATCTGCTTCTAATCCGTATTTATCTCCTTGTTCTTTCACATATTTTTCATTTAATGGGAAAAATGTAGGGAACGACGTAAGTTCAAGAAAATAAGGTGCTGGTTGCTCTAATTCTACTACCAACGTTTTATCATCCTTCGCTTTAACACCCAGTTGATCTAATGGTAATTCTCCTTTATTTACTTTCTGTGCATTTTTCACATCAAATAAAATGAATGCATATTCTGCCGCTGTTGCTTTATCTAATGTACGTTGCCATGCATATACAAAATCTTGTGCTCGAACTGGATCACCATTTGACCATTTCGCATCACGTAATTCAAATGTATATGTCTTTTTATCTTCACTAATCTTCACATCTTTTGCCATACCTGGTGTTGGTTTATTATCTTTATCTAGACGATATAAACCTTCCATTGCATTTACAAATACACGGAAAGATACAGAATCCGTTGATTTAGATGTATCCATTGAAGGAATTTCAGCTGTTTCTAGCAAATTTAAAACTTGTTTATCGGCCATTCCCTTATTCGATTCTTTCTTCGTTGTCGAAGCCTTCTCACCATTCCCACACCCTGCAACCAATACACTCGTCGTTAACGCAAGTGCAGCAATTGTTGTTGTCTTTCTCTTCATTCTTCCTTCCCCCAATCTATATGTATAAGTTAAATCCTATATAATGTATTTTATTATACAAAAGATTCTGATTATTTTAAATATTTATTTTAACAAACATAGAAAAAAGCGATCGGAAATTTCTTTCCAGCCGCTTTCTTGAATAGCATTTACTTGTAATCCATCCTCTATATCAAATGGATTTTGAACTTTAAATATTTCTTCCATCAGCTTCAAAAACTCTTCTTCAGTTTTAGATTCACCATTAACCATAAGTGAGTATGGTTCCACTTCACCTAATTTATAATCGACAACAAATTGAATCTTCACCTTTTGTCTTGGCGTTCCGGTGTTATATCCTTGGAATTCTACTAATTCTAACCCTTCCGTTCCACGATAATATATCCAACCTGAATTTTGAAAATAATTTTCGAAAGATTCACCTATTGAAAAGAAAGGATATTCATAAAGCGAACTTGTACGAACCTTTTGAATAACGTCTCGATCAGTCGGAAAAAAGAAATGACTAAAAAATATGCTAGCAACTGCTAAAATAGTAACGATTGTCGCTCCCATTTTGCTCGTTCCGCCGCTATCATTGATTAGATAGTTTTCAACTGATTTATCTTTTATTTCTCTTGCTTTTATTCGGTATATACGTCTTTCCGCAAATTGATAGTATAATCCATTTGCAAAAATCCCCATTCCAAACAGAATAAAAATGAGTAATAAAAACGTAAGAGGCACCATATTAATGATTGGCAACGCTACATTAAATCCCATATAATACGAAAATGCATCACACGCTACTAATAACAACATAAATAAAGCAGCTGGTACATAATACTTACGATATCCTAGCCAGCCTATATTGAAAATAGCAGCCCAACCATTCCAGCTCCACCTAGCAATCCGCTTATTCTCAAGCTCCCATTTCCTTTTGTAATACGGATATTGTCTCCCTACATATACTTCTAGTTCTTTATCTATTAACGAGCTACCTTCCTCTTGTTCATTATCCAAGTTTCGCTGACAACTTGCACAATTTAACTGTTCCTCCTCGCAAGATTGCCCACAATTTATACATTTCAAAACAATCCCTCTTCCCATTCATACGTCATTTCAAAATACCTTCGTGTTTTAATAACCACTCTTTCCTCCATAAACCACCAGCATATCCAACAAGCTTTCCACTCTTTCCTATTACACGGTGACATGGAACAATTATTGAAATTGGATTCCGACTATTTGCCCCTCCTATTGCCCGTACAGCTTTTGTATTTCCAACTTTCTCTGCAATATCTAAATATGAAGCACTTACGCCGTATGGAATAGTATAAAGTGCATCCCATACATTTTTTTGAAATGCTGTTCCCTCCGCAGACAGCGGGACCGTAAACTCTTTTCTTTTCCCTTTAAAATATTCATCTAACTCATTTATACATTGTTCTATCATTTCATTTTTATTTTCTTCTTGTCGTTCATCAACAAATATAACAGACGTAATTCCTTCTTGATTCGCTGTAATTTCAAGCAAACCTACTTCGCTTTCATAATAAGCCTGGTACATATGCCATCCTCCAATTCAGTTCATATTAGTCATTGTAACACGAATATACAAAATTTTTCGTATAAGCGTTTTATTAGAGAAACAAAAAAGAGAATGATACAATGTAAGAAAATTCAATCTAGGAGGCTATTGGATGAATTCCGAACTTTTTTCACCTTATACAATTAAGGACGTTACATTAAAAAACCGGATTGTTATGTCACCTATGTGCATGTATTCATCGGAAAACGGGGATGGCCAAGTAACGAATTTCCATCTCATTCATTATGGAACAAGAGCTGCCGGTCAAGTTGGTTTAGTTATGATTGAAGCAACAGCCGTGTTACCTGAAGGTCGAATTTCAAATAAAGACTTAGGCATTTGGGATAACAGTTTAATTGAAGGCTTACATAAAACGACTACTTTTATACATGATAATGGTGCAAAAGCTGCCATTCAACTCGCTCACGCCGGAAGAAAAGCAGAACTAGAAACAGATGCGTTAGCTCCTTCAGCCATTCCATTTAATGAAACAATGAAAATGCCAATAGAAATGAGCAAACACCAAATTAAAGATACCGTATTAGCTTTTCAGCAAGCTGCAGTACGATCAAAACAAGCTGGATTTGATGTTATTGAAATACACGGTGCTCACGGTTATCTTATTAATGAATTTCTTTCTCCGCTTTCCAATAAGCGGACTGATGAATATGGTGGTTCACCTGAAAACCGCTATCGTTTCTTACGCGAAATCATTGACTCGATAAATGAAGTTTGGGACGGACCAATATTCGTTCGTATTTCAGCAAATGATTATCATCCTGACGGGCTAACGGTTCAAGATTACGTTCAGTATACAAAGTGGATGAAAGAACAGGGAATAGATTTAATCGATTGTAGTTCTGGCGCAGTTGTACCAGCACATATTGATGTGTATCCCGGTTATCAAGTACAATATGCCAAACATATTAAAGAGCATGCTAACATTGTAACTGGTGCAGTTGGATTGATTACGACCGGAGTACAAGCAGAGCAAATTTTAAATAATAACGAAGCAGATTTAATTTTTATCGGACGTGAATTACTTCGCAATCCGTATTTTCCGAGAATAGCGGCCAATGAACTTGGCTTTGAATTGCAAGAACCTCACCAATATAAGCGAGCACCAGGAAAAATTCATACGAATAAATAAAGCCACGAAGAATATGTAAGACTGAACCTAAAATAATTAAAGATATACTACAGGACAACACATGTTGTTTAACAATGTTGTTTTAAGGTGTATCAACACTTTGCTTGATACACCTATTTTTTATGTTTTTATCACCCATTTATCACTACATTCATTAAGTGAACAAATATGTTATGTCCTTTCTTTTAAAACTGCCCTCTTTACTTTAAGTACAATACTTCACGATTTTTCCACCTAAATAAATTCACTCTCTTAAAAGTGTTATCCATGTGAAAAAATACCACCTTATTAAAGAAAGGCCTTTGATAGTGAGAGTAATAAAATAGATAAATAGAAACAACTTAGTTTATTTCTATTCAAATAACGCAACCGTTGTAGCTTGAAATTATTTATACTTGCTTTAATTGTAATATAAGTTTAGACACAGCACTGTCTAGAAAATATGTAGATTTGCAACGTTAAGAAAGTTTCAGTGAACTAAGGGGATCTAATAAGGTCAATCTCTATATACTAAAATATCATTCTCCTAGTAGGAGTCACTATATCAAAAAAGAAAATAGTAGCTTCGAACACAATTTAGACACAAAACATCCGATTCACAATTAAATATACCATTATGTTAAATGACTAAATAATACAAACGGTATGAAGAGAATTTCTAGTCTTTTCATACCGTTTTACGTTTGTTCTTAAGTTTCATACGAAATTCGTGGAAAGAAAGCAGCATCTATTTTTATAAATAAGGCTCAAAAGTTACCATACCTGACAACGGAAATATTAATATAACCCTAGTTCCCTTATTAACTTCAGAATCAATGGTAATTTTCATACCTAATTTTGAGCACAGTTTTTCGCATAGATACAAGCCCATTCCTGTACTTTTGCTAAATCTTCTTCCATTCTCTCCAGTAAATCCTTTTTCAAAAACTCTATTTATATCTTTAGTTACTATCCCTACGCCATTATCCTCTATAGTTAATATTACTGAGTTAGTTTTCTTAATTGAGTATATACGTATCATTTGTTCTTTGTTATTTGAGTACT
>NZ_JBNLYE010000321.1:0-4506 GCF_050172095.1 Bacillus sp. GMs2/2 | reverse complement strand
GATTGTATGTAAGGAATCTGTACTCGTAATAGTATAAAACAAGCTACTATTGCATTATTAATCATAGTTGTATTTATAGGGGAACTGTAAATACATACAAATAAGTGGTTTTTTTGATTTTAAAATTCTGAATTTTCATTTAAATAATTAGGGGGCAATGGTATGGTTAAATATTCGAAAATTTCTAAGTGGATTCTTGGTGTTGGACTAGTGACAATAACATGTAATGGTTTGCAAATTCAAGCAGAGACAAAAGAGAAAAACGTGAAGAACGTATTACAAATGGAGCCGGTAGGAATACAGAAATCTGTTAATGAATTGGCGCACCCTTCAAAAGTACAAGAAAATGCATCTTTTACAAAACGGTTAAAATTAGCGGATTTATCGCAGCGTCCACTAGCACCAACCGATAATATTAAACCGTTAGCTGAAGAAAAAAAGTATTCAATGGCTGAGTTAAATCAATTAAATAACAAACAATTAACTGATCTTCTTGTGACAATTAAATGGTATCAAATTCCGGAATTATTTCAGTTTAATAGTGATAGTCTTAAATTCTATCAAGATGATAGTCGAATGCAAGCAATTATTAATAAACTAGGAGAACAAGGACAAGCTTATACGCAAGATGATTCAAAAGGGATTGAAACATTAGTAGAAGCTCTACGTGCAGCGTTTTATTTAGGTTTTTACCATGATGAATTAAGCAAACTAAATGAGCGTAGCTACCATGATAAATGTTTACCAGCTTTAAAAACAATTGCAAAAAATCCAAATTTCAAACTTGGTACATCAGAACAAAATAAAGTAATTGCATCATATGGAAAATTAATTGGAAATGCATCAGCAGATGTTGAAACGGTTTTATATGCAGGTGAAATTTTTAAACAATATAACGATAATCTTGCAACTTTCATTGAAGACCGAACAAAAGGAGACGCTATATATGAGTTGATGAAGGGAATTGACTTTGATATTCAGACGGATATGTACACGACTGGAAAAGAGCCAAAAGATACGATGTGGTTTCGAAATATTGATAACTTTATTAATGAAATAAATCGTTTTGCACTACTTGGTACAGTAACAAATAAAAACGGATGGTTAATTAATAATGGAATTTACTATGCTGGCCGATTGGGCAAGCTTCATAGCACGCCCACAAAAGGACAACAAGTTGTTACAGATGCAATGCGAATTTATCCATATTTAGGAGAGCAATACTTTGTTGCGGCAGAACAAATTACTACAAATTATGGAGGAATAGATGCGAACGGCAAAACTGTAAATTTAGATCAAATTCGAGAAGAGGGGAAAAAGAAATATTTACCGAAAACGTATACGTTTGATGATGGTGCAATTGTCTTTAAAACTGGGGATAAAGTTAGCGAAGAGAAAATTAAACGTCTATACTGGGCGGCAAAAGAGGTGCGTTCTCAATTTTATCGTACAGTTGGTAGCGATAAACCACTTGAAAGTGGACATGCTGATGATGTGTTAACGATGGTTATTTATAATAGCCCAGATGAGTATCAATTTAATCGTCAACTGTACGGATATGAAACGAATAATGGTGGGATTTATATTGAAGGGACAGGGACTTTCTTTACATATGAACGTACACCAGAGCAAAGTATTTATAGTCTGGAAGAATTGTTCCGCCATGAATTTACGCACTACTTACAGGGAAGGTACGAAGTTCAGGGATTATGGGGCCAAGGGGAAATGTATCAAAATGAACGTTTAACATGGTTTGAAGAAGGGAATGCAGAGTTCTTTGCAGGTGCAACGCGATTAGATAGTGTAGTACCACGAAAAAGTATAATTGGTGGGTTATCTAATGATCCTGCAAAACGTTATACAGCATCACAAACATTAAATGCGAAATATGGAACGTGGGATTTTTATAATTATTCGTTTGCACTGCAATCATATATGTATAATAAGCGCCCAGAAATGTTCGATAAAGTACATGATTTAATTCGCGCAAATGATGTTTCAAGTTACGATGAATACCGTGCTACATTAAGCAAAGATAATAAGTTAAATGAAGAATATCAATCTTATATGCAAATGCTTATTGATAATCGTGATAAGTATACAATTCCACAAGTATCAGATGAGTATTTAACTCAGCATGATCCAAAATCGCTTTCGGACGTTACTTCAGATATTACGAATGAAGCGAAATTAAAAGATGTGAAAGTAACAAAGAATAAATCACAATTCTTTAATACATTTACACTACAGGGGACATATACAGGAAGTGCGGCTAAAGGAGAAGTTGAGGACTGGAAAGTGATGAATGAAACAACAAATGATATGTTGAAACGTCTTTCAGGAAAAGAGTGGACTGGATATAAAACATTGACTGCTTATTTTGTAAATTACCGTGTAAATAATGCTGGGCAATTTGAATATGATGTTGTGTTTAGCGGAGTGAACACGGAAGAAGGTACGGCTGTAGAAAAAGAACCAAATAATTCATTTGAAACAGCAAACCCACTATCTTTGAATATTTTGTTAAGAGGAACCTTGAGCGATCAAGATCAGGGGGATAAATTTGTTATTGATGTAAAGGATCAAAAAGATTTACAAATTTCGGTTACGAACGAACAAAATCTTGGATTGAACTGGATATTATATTCTGAATCAGATTTAAATAATTATGTAGCTTATGCAACAAAACGTGATGGGAACAAATTGCTTGGAAATTATAATGCAAAGCCAGGGAAATATTACTTAAGTGTATATAAGTATGGTGGTGGAACAGGGAATTATACGGTACAAGTAAAATAGTTTACTATAGTTTGTTTTGAAAGGCTACTTATTACATTTTTTAGCGAAATAAAGTATGTAATGTTAAACATTAAACTAATTCAACATATCCCTGTTCTAATTATAGAACAGGGATATGTTGGCTTTATATTTTTAAATTAAATAACCTCATTGGATTTTGATAAGAAAATAATTAATATACATCTGAATTCTCATTCGTAAAGCATGTTTTAATCTTCTTAATGCTCTTTCATTTTTGTCTCAATGCTTGTTTTCAAATCAGTTGATACTTGATTGAAATACCCCAAAACGATCTCCCTAATATCATCGGATATAACTTTCAAATCACTAGCTAAGTTTTCAGCGAGATGTTCTTTTTCTATTGGCTGTAACTTCGTATAAAATTCACCAGCTTGTGTAAAGTCATCCTGTTTCGTTATAGAAGCTCTTTCAAGTTTACCTTCAACGTACCTTCCTTCACCGGTTGTAATTTGATTAGCAGGTGTCCAATCTTGCTGCTGGTTAATCGTTAATTTGCGAAATTCTGGACCAATTCTTCTTCTTTGTGAATCACTGTAAATGTTAGCGCGCCCTTGCAGCATTTTATCATCTGATAGTTCTGCACCATCCAGTAAATTAGAAGGAGAGAATGCGACTTTTTCTACTTGTTCCATAAAATTTTCAGGATTTTTATTTAATACCATTTTCCCGACTGGTAGGAGAGGATACGTCTGTTCATCCCATACTTTTGTGTCATCTAAAGGATCATAAGAAAGGTGCGCTTCATCTTTCGGATCCATGAGCTGGACGTATAAACCATACTCCACTGGTTTACCATTTTCAATAGCATCATATAAATCTTTCCCGCTATAATCAGGATTTTCGGCAGCTAGTTTAATTGCTTCTTTACTAGTAATGTACTGTACACCTTCAAACGGGTACCAATGATACTTTACATACTTTCGATTACCTTCCGCATTTCTCCATACATATGTATTAACACTATGTCCTGGAATGTGGCGAAGACTTTTGGCCGTACCATTATTAGAGTATAAACGGACAACAAAATGAATAGATTCAGGTGCTTTAGCGACAAAATTCCAAAATCTATTAGGGTCTATTAAGTTATTTTTAGGTGAAGGTAATAATGCTTGAATCGTTTCAGGGAAACGCATCGGATCACGGACAGAAAAAACAGGAATGTGATTACATAAAAGGTCAAAAATGCCTTCTTTTGTATAAAATTTTGTAGAAAAACCGCGTACATTTCTAGCAGTATCCGGTGTTCCTTTCGTACTAACAGCTAACGAAAATCGCACCATAACAGGAACTTTCTCATTAGAATTTTGTAAAAAACTTAATTTAGTATGTTCAGACATCGAATATATCGTTTGAAAATAACCGAACGCACCAAATCCTTTTACATGAACAGGTCTTTCTAAAATTTTTTCATGAATAAATTCTTGTAACGTCTCGTGAAGTACACTATCTTGCTCTAGAACAGGTCCACGTGAACCAACTGTTTGTGAGTGAAGGGTAGCTTGTTCATTACGTTCGCCTTTTTCATTAAAGTGATTCCCTAGTAAAGATTGCCCCTGTTTATCATAGTTTTCATTCATCGATATAGCCTCCAAATTTATTTCGTCTATTGTTACTAAATATGATTTTATAATCTTGATTATGTATGATATGCAAAGTAGTAACAGACCGCTAGATGAAAAAAACGTG
>NZ_JBNLYE010000320.1:0-4537 GCF_050172095.1 Bacillus sp. GMs2/2 | reverse complement strand
ATTGTTTATATAAATGAAGTTATTAAAGATGCTGTATTAATGCGCTCAAAATTAATTAAAATGGAAAAAATGGAGATTGTTAGCCAACTCGCTGCAAGTATATCGCACGAAGTAAGGAATCCCTTAACGGTTGTAAAAGGATTTACACAGCTTTTAAAAACACCGAATTTAACTCCTGAGTCAAGAGACGAATATATTAAACATATACTTGAAGAGTTAAATCGTGCCCAAGAAATTATCGATGATTATTTAACGTTTGCCAAACCTGCTCCAGAAAAATTAGATCAAATTTCAATAAAACAAGAGTTAAATCGGGTTATTAATATGATATTGCCATTGTGTAATATGAATACGATACATATTACACAGGATTTTTCTGAGGCAACCATTGTTGGTAATAAACAGCACTTTCAACAATGTTTTTTAAACTTAATAAAGAACAGTATTGAAGCGATGCCTAATGGTGGTACCTTAAATATTTCCTCATCTATCAATAATAGTAAAGTTGAAATACGAATTGAAGATAGCGGAGTTGGAATGTCACAGGAGCAAATACATCGATTCGGTGAACCGTATTTTAGTACAAAAACAAAAGGAACCGGTTTAGGTACAATGGTTGCTGTTAAGATTATTGAGACGATGCATGGAAGTTTAAAAATCCGAAGTATCGTTAGTAAAGGAACGACTTTAACGATTACGTTCCCGAAATATAGTAAGAATACGCATTAAAACAAATAAAAAAGGAGCATAGTCGCTCCTTTTTTATTTGTTTCGATACATAAGTATCTTCAATGTTTTTTTAGTTTACATTTGTGAAGACTAATTAAAAATTAGTATCCTCCGCCCCAGCAGCTGCATCCTACAATTATTAATAGAATGAATAACACAACTAATAAAGCGAAACCTCCACCAAAACCACAAGAACCACCGTAACTCATATTTTCTCCTCCTTTTGGTTTGAAAACTAATAGGTAGTTGATCATTTTAACTGGTTCGTATTATACATTATGTATATATCCCTTTTTTGAGCATGTCTACATAAAAATAAGTAAAAGCACTCGTTTAAAGAGTGCTTTAAAATGGATACCAAAAGTTTTGAAATACGTTTAATTTTAAATATACCGCAACAATAAATATGAAAATACCGGCAAATAAAGCGATGAAATCTTCACGTTTCGCCTTACTTGTATAAAACCATGTACGTTTATCCTTCTTTCCAAATCCTCTTAAATCCATTGCATTTGAAACCGTATCTATTCTTTCTAGAGAATGAATGATTAGTGGCCAGAAAATTAAAACACGGTTCTTCATACGAACCCATAAACTTGCTTCTCCTTTTTCAAAAGCCACTCCTCTCGCTTCTTGCGCGTGTTTAATAATTTTATACTCAGACTGGATGTCAGGAATATAACGTAGTGCAATATTTATTGCATAAGTAATCTTATAATGAATACCAAGTTTACTTAAGCTACTTACAAATTCGCTTGGATCTGTCGTGTAAATAAAAAGAAGTGTAAATGGTAATAACGTAAAATACTTTAATGAAAGTGTAGCTGCATAAAATAATGTTTCATATGTAATCGTTGCATATCCAACATGTAAAAACGCGGTATATGATTCAGTTAATTCAGATCCATGAGTTGGTGTAATAAATAAAATCATGACAGAGTTTAATAAACTAAATGTAAATATGACACTAAAAACAATTAAAATTTTACGAAATGGAATTTTAGCAACGCTGAGTCCGATACACCCCATAATAAATAATATTAGCAACACCCGAAAATCAAAAAACAAAAAAGTAAGCGTCATACAAAAAATAAATAAAAACAATTTCACTACCCCATCCATACGATGAAAATATGTACTATGCACCTTCCTCCCTCCTATTACTGTCTAAATAAAGCTCCATAAATTTTTCTGGACATGCAATCCCACTAAATTTAACAAGCTTGGTTAAAGAACTCTCTCTTAAGTTGGCTCTTTGTAACGTTTCTTGATCGCCTAATACATCAAACACTGTATTATCCGCAATAATTTTCCCTTCATTTAGAACTACTGCACGGTCTGTATATTCTAGCGCGAGATTCATATCGTGAGTGATAAAAACAAATGAAATTCCCTTTTTAGCCAAGTTTTTAATAAACGACATAAATTGTTTATAATGATAATAATCTTGTCCCGCTGTCGGTTCATCTAATATGATAAGTTTAGGATTTGTTGTTAATACAGATGCGATTGTTAATCTCTTCTTTTGCCCATAGCTTAGTGCTTGAATTGGCCAATTACGAAATGGATATAAACCACAAATTTTTAAAGTTCCTTCTACTCTATTCTTAATTTCTTCCTTAGAAAAATTATGTAATGTTAATGTAAATGAAACTTCTTCAAAAACAGTAGGCTGTGTAATCATATGATTTGGATTTTGCATCACGTAAGATATGATTTCCCCACGTTTACGAATAGACCAAGAACTAATATCTTCACCTTTTAACAAGATTTTCCCATTTTTCATTTTGTTTATGCCTATAAGACTATGAGCTAATGTTGATTTCCCTGCTCCATTATGTCCTAACAGTGCCACAATTTCTCCTTCATATATTGAAAGGTTTACATTTTCTAATACTTTTTGTTTATTAGAGTATGAAAATGATAAATTCTCCACTTTAAGTAATTCCTTGTTTTTAGTATTCCCTTTTAATATGACTTGTTTCTCCATCCACTCTTTTATAACGTTGCTTACCTTTTCTTTTTGAAGGTTTTCCATTGGATATATTACGTCATTATTACTATCAAAATGTAATCTCTTTAATGCTTCGATGTAAATAGGCTCTCTTAAGCCGATACGTGGTAATATATTTGACGCTAAGATTTCTTTTGGTGTTCCTATCGCAATGACTTTACCTTCATCAATTAATATAATTTTGTCTAAATCCAGTTTTAAAATTTCTTCTATTCTATGTTCGATAATGACAATCGTTTTATTATATTGTTCATGTATATCTTTCATAAGTTCTATCGTATGTAAGGCGCTTAGTGGATCTAAATTAGCTAACGGTTCATCGAACAATAATATATCCGCATTTGTTGTTAATAAACCAGCAAGAGAAACTGTTTGCTTTTGACCTCCTGATAATTCATGTGGACTTTGTTTATGAAACGTATGCATCTTCACCTTTCTTAATGAGTCCGAAACAATCTTTTTCATGTCATCTTGCTTTACACATTCATTTTCTAAATAAAAAGCTACATCTTCTTCTACTGTCAGACCAATAAATTGAGCATCTTGATCTTGCAAAATTGTTCCTACCTGTTTACTTTGTTCAAAAATACTTCCTTCCCTCGGGTCTTTACCGGCAATTAAAACGTTACCTGTGCTATTCCCTTCGTAAGAAAATGGGATTAGCCCATTTATACAATGAGCTAATGTCGACTTTCCTGAACCACTTCGTCCAGCAATTAGCACTTTTTCCCCAGGGTATATATGAAAGGTAATATCACTTAAAGTAGGCTGCGCAGCATGCCCATATTGAAAGGTGAATTGTTCAAACGAAATAATTGGTTGCATGTTGACATCCCTACTTTTCAATTTTTAAATGTGTATGTTTCTTATTGGATTTCGCCAGACCAATTGTAAGTGGCAATCCAAGTACTAAGAAAACGATGACATCGGAAATTGTTGCTCCTAATACTTGTATAACAATTTTGTCAAATGGTTCCCCCATCACAATAATATCGAATGCCCCAGCAAATATAATAGCAATGACAATACCAACTAGCCCAGTAATTGCTAAATAAGAAATATCCCCCTTCTTAAATGACCCGTTTTTCACACTAAAACCAACTCTTTTTTGAATAAGCCCCATTGAAAAACCAATAATACCTGAACTAATAACCCATCCCCACCAAATCCCCCATCCAGCAATCGTATCTGTTACGGTATGACCGATAAGTCCGATTAACAGTCCTGCCACTGGACCAAATAATGCTCCAAAAACAGTTAATATAGCTAATGCTGGTTTAATAAATGTATTCGGTGCAATAGAAAATCCCCAAAGTCCTAATATCCCGTATAATGCTGCTCCAATACCGATTGCTACTACTAACTTTGTTGATAATTTGTTCATGACAATTCCCCTCTCATATTAGTCAACTTTTATTACTCTATATTTAATTTAAAAATGAATTATGCATCGACACTCCCTTTCTATACAACAAAAAAATGACCTCTTACATAAGAGGTCATTTTCTTTCACGTTCAAGAATCCTCTTATCTTTCAAAAAACACATCGTGTCCTCTGCGGAATTAGCACCTTCCTATAAAATTGCATAGGGGTTGCTGAGGTTTCTTAGGGCCGTTCCCTCCACCTCTCTGGATAAGTATTAATTTGTAATTCGTATTATGGCACTAAAGAATGTAAATTTCAACACTTTTCTTACTATTTTTATTTTTTGTTAAATAGATCATTTAAATCATTGTATTCTTATCGGAATTATGAAATAATAAATTCAAAATCGTTTCGGGAGGAATGCATTA